>CAYVPX010000033.1:0-11617 GCA_964453935.1 uncultured bacterium
AACCATAAACTTCAAACCTTAAACTCCAAACTTTAAATAAGTGGATTCCGTATCAGGTACGGAATGACAAAAGAAAAGTTGAAAAGGTCAAAAGTCGAAAAGTTGAAAGATTATAATACAGTGAATAGTGAAAAGTGAATGGTGAATAGTGAAAAAACCATAAACTTCAAACCTTAAACTCCAAATTCTCTAAAAGGGACGTTCACGAACGACCCCTACAACGGTGCATTATATTTTATTGTCAATTATCAATTGAAGAAGGTCAAAAGTTTTACAAATAATTAGCCATACTATTCAAATTGAAACGAATAAAATTTTGAATTTTCAGTATTTTATGATAAAATGAAGTAGAATAGGAGTTTACATGAAACGCTTTTTTGATGTTTTATTGAGATATGTTCACACTTTTAAATGGGGGTTAATATGATAAAAATAGGAGATATTTTAAAAAAATATGAATTGATCAACGAAGATGATCTGGAGCGGGCATTGGAATATCAAAAAAAACAGGGTGGACGTTTAGGAGAAATTTTTATTAAGTTAAAGATCATTTCGGAAGATGATCTTTTCTGGGCACTTTCCAATCAATTCGAATTACCATATATTAATTTAAAAACCGACATGGTTGATATTTCTTTACTAAATATGTTTCCGGAGAAAATGATACACGAAGAGCAATTTTTACCCCTGATAAAATTTTATAATGAATTAACGGTTGCAGTAACAGACCCCACAGACGGTCAATTGATTGAAAAGATAAAGAGTATTTCAAATTGTACGGTAAATATTTCATTATGTTCATACAAAGATCTTAGATTAATTAAAAAAAAGGTGCTTGCAATTTGGGAAGGAAGAGAGATTGATCTAAATGACTCCTTAAAATTGTTTTTTGAACCTATTGATGAAAATCTTATTAATAAATTAATGTCCGATACCTCAATGACGTCTTTAATGATCTTTCTTTTTGATGAAATGATTAAAAGCAATATTAATTCATTGATAATAATTAAAACATTTAGCAAGATCAATTTTTATTTCAATTATCGGGGAATTAAGAATTTGAAATTCAGTGCTTCTGCACAATTATGGGATTTAATCGTTGAAAAATTGGAAGAGTTACAACGAATAACAAATTCCGGCTTGATAATGATAAAAAGAGATAGGGATTATTCCTTTAGATATAAAAGAATTTCTCAGAATACTGTAACTTTAAATAAAATATTTGAGGTTTACCGCATTGATAAGTTTGAAAACCTCGGATTGAATAAGGAACAAAAAGTAATTCTTGATAATATTCTTCCATTTAGAAGAGGGCTTTGTGTCTTCTCCTCTCCCGATAAGAATTTTTCGAGAAAATTGGCTTATAATATCATGAATTTTGCCAATGTTAAAAATACGCTCATTGCAAAATTAGATAAAAATGTACTATTGAACGGATTTGAAAATATTATTGAATTGGATAGTGTGGAATCTATAAAAGAGCTTGACAGTTATGACGTTTTAATTACCACAACCGATGAAATAAGCATGGCTGCACTTTCTCATATATTAGAGGAGGGCAAACTTGTTATGCTTATATCTCACACTTCTTTAAGTGGTAACTTTATAGATTATTTCTATGAAAGCAATAGCGATTTTAAACGGATATTACCGCATTTAAAATTACTGGTAACATCCATTGTCGTACCGACATTATGTCAAAATTGTAAAAAAGAAGTTGAATTTCCTTATATTCCAAAAGACCTATTTAATTTTTATAGGGATGTAACCTTTTATGAGGCAGAGGGCTGCGAGAAATGCAACTACTCAGGGTACAGTGGATTTAAAGAGTTGAACGAACTTATATTTATTGATGAAAATATACGAAAAATGTTAATCAATAAACTTTCAGGAGAAGAACTATTTACTTCTTTGAAAAACACAAAGTTTATCGGTATTAAGGAAAAACTTTTGGAATTAGCGAAAGAAGGGGAAATCCCCTATTATTTTCTATTTTAGGAGGAAATTATGGCTGAAAATTATAGAATGAAAGATCTTTTATCCGCTCTTGTAAAAAACAACGGTTCCGACCTTCATCTTACAGTTACCTTACCCCCGACCATAAGAGTTCATGGATCGTTGATCAAAATGAATTTACCGGCTTTAACAAATACTGATATTAAACGTTTGGTTGGCGAAATTTTAACTGATAAACAAAGAATAGATCTGGAAAATAACTTGGAACTTGACTGTGCTTATGAAATTGAAGGATTATCAAGGTTCAGGGTAAATGTTTTCTACACTCGTCTTGGCTTAGCAGCGGTTTTAAGGGTTATCCCGACTAATATTAAAAGTTTGGCTGACCTCGGACTTCCTTCATATTTGGAAGAACTGGCACAAAAGCATAAGGGACTTGTTCTTGTTACAGGACCTACGGGATCTGGTAAATCCACAACATTGGCAGCGATTATTCATAAAGCAAATCAAACAAGGAAAGATCATATCTTAACTATTGAGGACCCTATTGAATTTGTTCACCACCCAATAAGTTGCATTATCAATCAAAGAGAGATCGGCAACAACACAAAAAGTTTCGGGAATGCTTTGCGTAGTGCACTTCGTGAAGATCCTGATATAATTCTCGTTGGTGAAATGAGAGATTACGAAACCATATCTCTGGCTATCACAGCAGCTGAAACAGGACATCTTGTCTTTGCAACATTACATACGAATTCCGCTTCGGCGGCTATTGATAGAATTATCGATGTTTTCCCTCCTCACCAGCAGTCACAAATAAGGACTCAGCTTGCGGAGACCATTATTTCTATTATTGCTCAGCAGCTTATACCCACAAAAGATAAGCGCGGACGTGTTGCAGCAATTGAGGTATTAATGGGAACATATCCTGTAAAGAGTTTGATAAGAGAGGGTAAAACATTCCAGTTAAATACAGTTATTCAAACATCTACGAAGGACGGAATGATCTTGATGGATCAATCCCTGAAGAGCTTACTAAAACAAAATCTGATCTCAGGCAAAGAAGCGTATCACAGAGCAATGGACAAAAAACAATTTGAAGGTTTTCTGAAAGGAGCATAATATGTGTGGAATTGTTGGCTATATCGGAAATAGGAATGCTGTAAAAGCAGTTATTCACGGGTTACATAAATTAGAATATCGAGGTTATGATTCTGTAGGTATTGCTGTAATAAACAACAAAAAAGTTGAAATATATAAGGATGAGGGACGTGTAAAAATTTTAGATAAGATTGTTCCTTCAACATTAGATTCCTCCATTGCAATCGGACATACCAGATGGGCAACACATGGCAAGCCGTCTAAGATCAATGCTCATCCGCAAAGTGATTGTTCAGGTGAAATTGTTATTGCTCATAATGGTATTATTGAAAATTTTAGGGAATTAAAAGAAATTTTATTGAAAGAAGGGCATATTTTTAGATCCGAAACCGATTCTGAGGTTTTAGCGCATCTTATTGAGAAATTTTATAAAGAGACGAAAGATCTTGCAAAAGCAGTCAAGATCACACTTGATAAAGTCATAGGGACTTATGGCATTGTTGTAATGTCATCAAGAGAGCCGGATAAGCTCATTGCCGCAAGAAGTTCTTCTCCCATAATCATCGGTGTAGGCGAAGGAGAAAATTTCGTAGCATCCGATGCAACAGCTATTATTAAATATACAAAAAGAATCATCTACATTGAAGACGGCGAAATGGCAATTATAACAAAAGATAATATTGAGATCTTTAATAAAGATAATATTAAACTTGACAAAAAGATCGAATCGCTTAACTGGAGTGCAAAGGAAATTGAGAAGAACGGATATCCGACATTTATGTTAAAAGAGATCTACGAGCAACCTGCAAGTTTCTCAAATACCTTGGCAGGGCATATTGATATTAAAAACGGAACATCTCATTTGGGCGGTATGATAAATTTATTTCCCGGTAATGAGATCCATGATATTAGAAGAATCGTAATAATCGGCTGCGGTACTTCATGGCATGCCGGACTAATGGGGGAATATTATTTTGAGAATATGACAGGACTCCCAACAGAGGTTGAGTATGCCTCAGAATTCAGGTATAGAAATCCTGCAATAGATAAAGAAACATTTGTTATTGCAATTTCCCAGTCTGGAGAGACCATTGATACCCTGGCAGCTATTAAAGAGGCAAAAGATAAAGGAGCAAAGGTTTTCGGCATTGTAAATGTAGTTGGTTCAACCATTTCAAGAGAGGTTGATGAAGGACTGTATATCCATGTTGGCCCGGAAATTGGTGTTGCATCAACAAAGGCTTTCCTCTCTCAGGTACAAGCATTATTTTTAATTGCCCTCTACATTGGGAGAAAGAAAAGATTGTCTATTGAAGATGGTATAAAGTTCGGACAAGAACTTCGGAAATTACCCGATATAATTGAGTCGGTTCTGCAAAGTACAAAGGAAAAAATCAAAAAATTGGCTGAGAAATACTATAATTACACAAGTTTTCTCTATCTCGGTAGAGGATTTAATTTCCCCGTTGCCTTGGAGGGCGCCTTAAAATTAAAAGAAATTTCTTATATTCATGCGGAAGGATACCCTGCCGGTGAAATGAAACATGGACCTATTGCCTTAATTGATGAAAATTTCCCTACATTTTTTATTGCCCCAAATGATACTTTTTTTCAAAAATCAATTTCAAATATTCAGGAAATAAAGGCAAGGAACGGAAAAATTATTTTACTTACCGATTCCAATGCTAAGGTTGATAAAGATCTTGTTGATGATATTATTATTATTCCTACCGTTCAAGAAGAATTTTACCCCTTTATTGAAACAATTCCCATTCAACTCTTTGCCTATTATATTGCCATAAAAAAAGATAGGGATGTTGATAAGCCGAGAAATTTAGCAAAATCCGTTACGGTTGAATGAGATTCGGAACCTCTTTATCATATTTAATTTTACTTTTAGGAAATGTCCTAACATTTAAAAATAATATTAAATTAATAATACATCCACTGGTAAAGAAACGTATAAAGAATAATTTGCCAAATATTTTCATTTTCTGGCATCACGATATTCCTCTGTTACTTTTTTATTTTAGAAAATCAGGATTTTACCCATTAATAAGTTTATCAAAGGACGGACAATTATTGATCCCTATCTTGAAAATTTTTAAATACGGGGTTATCCGCGGTTCATCCACACACGGCAGCATACACGCCTTAAAAAGAGGAATAGATATTTTAAAAAACGGTAAATCCATCGTTATTACACCGGACGGACCTTTGGGTCCGAGATATTCATTTAAAAAAGGTGCTTTTTATTATGCTAAAAATACAAGGGTGCCTATAATCCCCGTAACCGCCGCCTTATATAATAAATGGATAATCAATAGTTGGGATAAAATGGAGATCCCCAAACCATTCGGATTAGGAGTAATATCCATGGGAGAACCTATCTTTATAAATAAAGATGATAATATTGAAGAAAAGGTCCCTTTTTTAAGGAGGAAATTGTTAGATATTGAGCAAGAAAGTGAAAGATCGCTTATGAAAAGAGTTCAATTATATTATAATAAATAAGGTTACTCTCCTGTTTTTGAGGAAAATGGGGACAGGGGTTTACTATTTTACCTTTCAATTTTAACTTCATTCTTCCAAATATCAGGTAGACATATAAGTCTACCCTTACACAATTATCTTTTAGTAAACTCCAATACAATAGGTGCTGCTATATAAATTGATGAATATGTACCGGTTATAATCCCAACGAGGAAAGCAATGGAAAATTCTCGCAATGCAGAGCCGGAGAACAAGAATAAACTCAATACCACAACAAATGTTGTTAATGAAGTTAAAACCGTTCTCGAAAGTGTTTTATTAAGAGCAATATTGATAAGATCACCCAGTGTTCCTTTTTGGAATTTTCGGATCTCTCTAATCCTGTCGTCAACAACAATAGTATCGTTCAAAGAATAACCTATAAGGGTTAGAAGTGCAACAATGACAGGCAAATTTATCTCCAAATGAAAAACCGAAAAAACGGTAAGCGTAATGAGAACGTCATGTATCAAAGCAACAATTGCACCTATTGAATAGACAAATTCAAATCTCAATGAAATGTAGATCAAGATACCGATCAGTGCAAAGAAAAGCGCATAAATTGCAGTTGACTGATATTTTTTACCTATTGAAGGACCGATTAAAGACGTTCCTTCAATTACATAATTATTATTACCCTTAAAAATCTTTGTTAATGTATCTTGAAATGAATTTACAATATCATTCGTCATCAAATTAGAAATTTTTGACTTGACCAGTATTAATGGAGCAGTATTAATATTTACCTTTCCCTCTTGGTCTTCCATAGAGAAATATTTTTGGAAATCTTTTAATAGATTGTTATCCAATCCAAGATATGTTAATACCTCTTCATCGGACTTAAATATTCTATTTTCTTTTCTTGCTTTCTTTAGAAGTATCTCTTTATCTTTAATAAAATTAGGAAGCTTTCTTTGAATAATATATACCTTGCCGTCGCTTCCCAATGATTTGACCTCTGCTTGCAGTGAATTTCTGATTGCTTCAATATCCTTCAATGCTAAAGGTTTGTCAAATCTTACCTGTAACTTTATACCACCTTGGAAATCAATACCCCAATTAAAACCGCCATTGATAATATAAAAAATTAATCCAAAGATAATAATCGAAGATGAGACAATATAAGCAGTTCTTCTAAATTTAATAAAATTATAATTTGCATTTTTAAAAAGTTGCATCATTAACTCCTTTATAAATTGAATTTTTTAATATGTACAGTACCAATAAGATATTCAAAACACATTCGTGAAAATATCAAAGCACCATATAAACTCGCAATAATACCAACGGATAATGTTACAGCAAATCCTTTAATGGGTCCGGTTCCGAACTGAAATAATACCGCTGCTGCAATAAGTGTTGTAATATTAGCATCCATAATGGTAAGGAAAGCCTTGGCAAATCCCCTTCTGATTGACGCTACAATGGAGTTACCTCTTGAAAGTTCTTCTCGCATTCTTTCATAAATGAGAATATTCGCATCGACTGCCATACCTATAGTAAGGACCAAACCGGCGATACCCGGGAAGGTCAATGTAAAATTAAACAAAGACATTATACCGAGAATTGTTATTAATTCCAATACCAATGTAAGATCAATGATGATCCCCCAGCCGCCGTAAACAATAACCATAAAAATTATTATAAATATCAAACCTATCCAAAGGGCTAATTGACCCTTTTTAATTGAATCTCGACCTAATGTAGGTCCAACTGTTTGATTTTCAACGATCTCAACCGGTGCCGGTAAAGCACCTGCTCTCAACACAAGTGCAAGATCCTTTGCATCTTGTAGTGTCATACCGCCGCCTTCAATAACGGCACCGCTGTTCGCGGGGATTTTTGATCTAATAACAGGAGCAGACATAACTTGTCCGTTAAGAATAATTGCGAGACGTTTGCCGATATTTTGTTCTGTTATCCTTGAAAATTTTCTTCCTCCCTCAGGTTTAAATTTTAATTGAACATTCGGTGTGCCACTAGTAGGATTAAAAATAACTTGTGCTGATTTTAATTCATTGCCATTTAATAAAGCAAATTTTTTGACAAGATAGGGCGTTCTTTCCTTTTCACCTGTGGCTCTGTTCACATCAATTTCAAATAAAAGTTCATCATTAGGAGGTAAAATATCGGTTTTGGGTTTATTATTTTCGTCTAAGAATAAATTTACCCTTGCTTGATTTTTCTCATCTAACAATTTAAATTCCAAAAAAGCTGTTTGTGTAACAAGATTAATAGCTCTCTTGGGATCTTTCATTCCGGGAAGTTCCACAACAATTTTATCAGGTCCTTCCTTACGAATTAGTGGCTCTAAAACTCCGGTTTGATCTATTCTTGATCTTATTACGGTAATGATCCTATCAACAATATCCTTTTTTTCATTGGGTTTTAGATTTGTTGTATCTGCTTGCAGCACAAGGTGAATTCCACCCTGTAAGTCAAGGCCTAATTTAATAATTCTTTTGTACTTTTGTGCATATTCTTTGTTTGAATACATTTCTCTTTTTGTTTTTTCAGGCACCTTATACCATTCAATTGTTTGGTAAATAAAAATTAAAGAAATTACTGTTACTACCAAAACAAAAAAGAAACGCCATATAAATGGTTTATTAGACATATCATGCCTCCTAAATTTACAATATTTGTTATTTTATAAAATTTTCTAAAAATAATCAATTAAATTATAAAAATAATATAAATTTTACTTGAAAAAAAAAGCAAATATTGTATAATATCATTATGAAGTATATTATAGGGGTTCTAATATTTATTTCGTTAGTTATTCTGCTTATTGCCATCCCGAAAGGTCGGACATTAAAAATATCTTATGCTCTGGATAAAATGCCACTAAATCCTTTAAATATAAGAAGTAAATACGATAAACCAATGATATATAATATTTATCGACCTCTTATATATTGGAAAACATTTTCAGATTATAAAAGCGATATGATCAGAGAAATAAAAACCATTAGTGATACTGAGTATCTATTCTTTTTAAATAAAGATTTCAAATTTTCCAATGGTCATCAATTAACAAGCAATGATATTCTTTATACATTTGCTACTGCGAAAAAATATCCTAATTTCTCATGCTATAAGGTAACAAATTGCATAAAAAAAATTGTAAGAATCGATAAATATACAGTAAAAATAATTATAAATAAAAAATATTTTTTCTTTAACAAAATTTTTGAATATTTTTTTGTTATACCTGATCATTGGAATGTAAAGTTCCCGCCACCGGCATCGGGTCCATATGAAATAGAAGAAAAATCAAATGATAAAGTTATTTTGGAAAAAAATAAATATTTTGACGCGAAAGAAAGATATAGCAAGGTAATAATCTATTATTCCAAACCTAATACCAAATTGAAGGAAATATTGAAAAACAGATCTTATGATATAATTATTACAAAAAAGAACATTAAGATATCTAACCTTCGAAGATACAATATTTATAAAATTCCATTAAATGAAATGAGCATATTATTTTTTAATTTTGCAAATAAAAAATTTTATGGACATAAAAATAAATTTATTAATCTTAAAATCAGGCAGCGGTTTTTTAATGCAATTGATTACTCTTTAATTGATAAATATATGAAGAATTTCAACGCAATATATGAAGTAAAAAAATTAGCAATATCCTATTATTTACGTGATTTGAAGAAGTACGAGAGTGTAAATAGTAATGATAATGTACCTTTAACACTTGATATTGATATTCCTGATAATATCAAAATATTTTTCGATAAGATCATAACGAAACCAATGAGGGAACATAATATCTTTCTTAATGTTCATGTATATAAGTGGAACAAGTTATATAATAAAATAAAACAAGGGGATAGTGTTGCCAGTATATTATCTCTATATTCATCTGATTTTGATCCTGCGGAGTTTTTTGGGGAGCTATTTTTCTCCTATAAAAATAATACTTTTGGAAAATATAATTTTTTCAATTATAAAAACAAAGAAATGGATAATAATATTAAGGCACTTTGCGTTTTAACGGGAGACAAAAGAATTAGGAAGGGATGGGAAATGATGGACAAGGCATTAAAAAACAAATTATTCGTCCCATTATATGAAGAAGATCTTTTTGTTATTGTAAATAATTCTAAATGCCATCTGAGAAATAAATATAAATGGGGAGATTTGTTAAACTATGATTAGACATTCATTTAAAAAGCAGATCATTAATTCTTTTTTCTTATTATTAGGATTTTTTTTGATTTATTATATAATAGTGAGTATTTCATACAACTATCTTTTATTCCATGATTTTAAGGTAGGCAATAAAAATATTCTTAATTCAATTGCAAACTCTGTATTTAATTCCTACGAAAATAATAGCAATAGTGTACTATTTGATTTTGAATTAGAAAAGATCCGCAATGAAATTCCATTTTTAGATTCAATTATTATAATGAATAATAAAAATGAAATAGTTTATCCTAAAAATCCACCCTATAAAAGCAACTATTTTACCGATATCAAAGATGAAACATATAAATCAAAGCGTTTTAATTTATTTTATAAAAAAATGATCTTTTCGGGTCAATTTTATTATAAAGGTACTGTTATAATCAAAATTAATATTGCACCTTATGCAAAGCACCAATATACTTTTTTACTCTTGATCATAATTATTTTCACCTTAATATTTTATTTCATTGGGAAAATGATATTAAAAAAATTTAATGTTTTTTTAAAACCGTTATATGATTTTGTAAGTAGCATTGAAAAAGAAAACGATGAAAATTCCGAAATATATGAAAACGAGGTTGACCTTTTTATAAAAAAGCTTCAAGAATACAAAGAACAAAAAGAGAGTTATATTAAGCAAATTGACAAGAAAACAAAGGAGCTTTTTATTGAGAATAAGCGAGTCCAGAATTTATTAAATTTTCGTAAAAAAATGATATCTTCCACATCACATGAATTAAAAATCCCGCTTAGCATAATAATAGGCTATATTGAACAAATTAAGACCAATCCAAAAAAATACATGGAAAAAGGAATGTTCTATATTGATAAAAATTTAAAAAGATTGCAAAATATGATCGACAATCTAATGCGGTTATTTAAGGTCGAGAACAATAAATATTCGCTTAATATTAAAAAGAATTCACTTATCGAACTTTTGGAAGAGATTCATGATGAATATTTACCTCAAATTGAAAAGAGAAATATTAATTTTGTTGTTACAAAACCGGAAAAATGTATTGAAATAGAATTTGATTTTGAAGAAATAAAGCTTGCTATGTGTAATCTTATAAACAATAGTATACGATATACCAAAGAAAATGGAGAAATAGAATTGTACTGTAAAATATTAAAGAACAAAATAAAATTAGGTGTTAAGGATACCGGAACCGGAATAGAAAAAGAAAAAATCAATAAGATCTTTGATTGGTATTTTCAAGTGGATAAAAGTCCTTCTATAGGGTTGGGCATTGGACTTGCTATAGCAAAGAACACTGTACAAGCGCATAAATGGGAGATAAAAATTAAGTCTTCTGTAAATAAAGGAACAGATATTTATATGATTATTCCTTATAAAAATAAAACTTAGGAAAAGATTTTTTACATAATGATTTTCATCGATCCAAAATTTAAACATCATTGGTTACAATTTATCTTCCAATCTTTTTTGGCATTGGTACTCAACCAATGGAATGGTAGAACGATCCTAATTATTGCCGCTGCTGTCAGTATGCTTTATATAGTGAAAAAACTTTTTGAGCCCATAATGTATGACCTTGTCTAACAGAATAGATATTTTTGAATCCTTTGAACATTTTGATAAAGATAAATATGACAACATTTTTTTAGTTGACATTTTACGTGCATCAACAACAGCTGTACTTTTATATTATAAGGGTATAAAAAAAATATATTTTCAGGATGATCTGCCTGCTGCAATTAGCTTATCAAAAAAGAAACATACACTTTTAATTGGTGAGATAGGAGGGGTTAAACCTAAATCATTCAATTTCGGCAATAGCCCATATGAGATCAA
>CAYVPX010000034.1:0-1262 GCA_964453935.1 uncultured bacterium
TAAAGATCAATGGGGTTATTTCATCAAAGGAAAAACCATCAAAGAAAAAGATTGAAAAATATTTTGCAGATTATTTTAACATTGATTTTGATACTAATGAATTTGAAAAAAATATTTTTAATAAAACAAGCAAAAAAAATAATGAACTGATAAAAGAAATATTAAATTTTTCAAAAGGTCTCCGCATACTGAATCAGGACCCATTTGAAACAGCCATATCCTATCTGTTTTCCATTCAGTCAAATATACAATTAATAAAAAGAAGGGTTAAAGGACTTTCTCAGCTATTTACCGCGAATAAGGTAATATATAAAAATAACGATTATTATATTTTCCCCAATATCAAGCAATTACGTGAACTTCCAATAGAACAGATCAAGTTATTGAAATTGGGTTTTCGTGAAAAATATTTTATTAAATTCATTGGGGAAATAGATAATGATTTTTTTACCCTGCTTGAGGAAAAAGAAATTGAAGAAAAACGGAAAGAATTAAAGAACTTTTATGGTATTGGAGATAAGGTGGCAAGCTGTATTTTGCTCTTTGGCATGAAAGAATATTCGGAAATCCCTTTTGATGTATGGATAAATAGATTTTTTGATAAATATTTTGCAAATGACAAGGAAAAATTTTATAATACATATTACCCATATGGCGGTATCTTGCAGGAGTACATTTATAGATGGATGCGAGAAAAAAAATAGCACTGTTTTTCTTATTTTTTATCTTTATATTAAATACAAATGCTAAAAATTACGACCCCTGGTTCGCAAATGATAAACTGGCTCATTTTACCACATCTTTTGCCCTGACCATGTGGTCTTACTCCTATTTTAAGTATCAAAGGTGCTTTAATTCCAATCGATCCAGAAGTAATGCCTTTTTTGTTGGGATAACAATTGGTTTTGGAAAGGAAAGTTATGATGGTCTTTCAGGATTGATCTTTAAAAAAAAAGGAAAATTTTTTTCATTAAAGGACCTGTTCTATGATATTTTGGGAACCTCCCTGGCAATGGGTTTAATATATTCTTTGGATAAGAGGTGAAAATGAAAAGTTATAGAAAGGAGCTTTGGTTCAATACGCCCACAAGAAGGGCTTATATAAATATTACATCCCATGTTAATGAAATCTTGAAAGAAAGCGGTATCAAGGAGGGATTGTGCCTGGTAAACGCTATGCATATAACAGCTTCCGTTTTTATCAATGATGACGAGCAGGGTCTTCACCAAGATTTTGAAAGGTGGCTTGAAAAATTAGCACC
>CAYVPX010000034.1:1362-2885 GCA_964453935.1 uncultured bacterium
ACCGAAAGGTCAGAGGTGGTTTTTTCAAAATATATTTCAAAACAGCTCTATGCTGTTGCTGTCATGCCTACCCAAGACAATATAAAACCTCTAAACCAGATTGATATTTCGGATATTGTGTACAATGAGATAAGTAATAATTCATCCTTTGCACTATTGGAAGAGGATTCTTTTAGAAAGAACCTGGGCAATTTGAAGCTTAATCTCTCAAGGATCTATGATAATGATACAAAAAATTATACAATCATAAAG
Source organism: uncultured bacterium (assembly GCA_964453935.1). GTDB lineage: Bacteria > AUK180 > AUK180 > AUK180 > AUK180 > AUK180. The sequence goes on from CAYVPX010000034.1 coordinate 1,615, forward strand.
AATAAAATTGGGGTAAACTATCTATTATTGAGCAAGGTTATAAGCAAGAAAGTTAAGATAACCCAAAAGGATATACCTTTAGTTAATGTTAAAAATATTGCAGTAAATATTGAATTAGAGGGTAAAATTATTGATATAAGGGATAATAGTTTGCTCTGCCGTCAGAAAGAGACTGCTTTTGTAGAAAATACCGTCTATTTGTTTTCAAAGATGACACAAGAAGAACTGCTGAAAAAAGAAAATAATTACTGCAAGCAAGCTGCAGAGATCGCTGCGGTAAATCTTTCAAGAAATATTTTGAAAAAATTTTAGGAGGAACTTATGAAAAAATTAGTTGAATGTGTTCCCAATTTTTCCGAGGGACGAGATATGAAAAAAATCGAAGAGATCAAAAAAGTAATACTGACTGTTAAGGGTGTTGAACTATTGGATGTTGATCCGGGCTCTGCAACAAATAGAACGGTTTTTACTTTTGTAGGCGAACCTGATCCGGTTTCAGAAGCCGCTTTTCTTGCAATAAAAAAGGCTTCTGAGATCATTGATATGAGAAACCATTCGGGTGCTCACCCCCGTATGGGCGCAACAGATGTTTGTCCCTTTATTCCCATTGCAGGAATGACCATTGAAGAAACTGTAGAACTTACAAAAAAATTGGGACAACGGGTTGGGAAAGAGCTCAATATACCAGTTTTCTTATATGAATATTCAGCCACAGAGGAGAAGAGAAGATCATTGGCGAATATACGTCAAGGAGAGTATGAAGCAATGGCGGAAAAATTAAAAGATCCCCAATGGAAGCCCGATTTCGGTCCCACAAAACTCAATAAAAAAGCAGGTGTTACGGCAATTGGAGTAAGGGAATTTTTAATAGCATATAATTTGAACTTAAATACAAAAAGTGTAAAGATAGCGAACAATATTGCAAAGGATATCAGGGAGAAAGGTAAGAAAGTAAAGCAGGCAGATGGCAGTAAAAAACAAATACCCGGCTTATTAAAGGCAGTACGAGCAGTGGGTTGGTATATTGATGAATACGGTATTGCACAGATCTCGGTGAATCTCATAAATTACAAGATCACACCCCTTTGGAAATTGTTTGAAACATCATCTAATGTAGCGGATAAATACGGAGTGAGGATAACGGGAAGTGAATTGGTGGGCCTTATGCCATTGCAGACATTAAGGGAAACAGGACTGCATTTCATAGAAAAAGCGGGAACTTCACGTGCCGTTTCCGAAGAAGAAATATTGGAAATAGGTGTTAAATCTCT
>CAYVPX010000034.1:2985-11536 GCA_964453935.1 uncultured bacterium
CAGGCGTTGCTGCAAGTTGCCTTCGTACAGCAGCTGAGTCCGCTTATTTAAATGTTATTATCAACCTTCCTTCAATAAAGGACCAAAACAAAAATAATGAAATTTCCATCAAAGCCGAAGAACTTTATGCAAATTTATTAAAAACAAGCAATGAGATATTCAATAAAGTTAAGGAGCAATTGAAGGTGTAGGCTAAACCTATGTTGCTTATCTTTTAATGAAGGTTAAAATCAGTTGATTATACCTCACCGTATTTTCGTAATTACGAAAATACGAAAATAGCTAAAAGGAGGAACAGATGATAAATGAGTTGGATAAGAGAACTTTAGAACTTTTTAAAATGCTTAGTAATATTACAAGATATGAGATAATAAAGATCCTTTATAGAGGGGAATGTAATGTTAGCAAGTTAGAGGAATTGACAGGCAAAAAAATAACTACGGTTTCAAAGCATTTAAGATTATTGAAGGAATTGGATATAGTTTCATTTAAAACAATTGAAAATAAGGTATTCTATAGTTTAAAAAAGAAGGAAATAGTTAATCTGATTGGTGACGCAAATGAGATTATGAAAAGGAACAAGGTATGACTACTTTCGTAATTACGAAAATACGAAAATAGCTGAGAGAAAAAAAGGAGAAAAGTGAAAAGCAGTAATTTTCAATACTTTATTCAGAAAATTTAGGGGACACTGCTTAAAAAAGTTGCAAAATTATTTTAATAAATGACGAGCATATTATAAATTATTAAAAATAGTACCACAGTTTCAAATTGTTCATATTCTAATTAAAAATAAGCTTATAGACAGTAAGACAATTGACAATGCCTGCCTGTACGTTGCACGCAGATAGGTCGTTTCACTCCTCACAATGACGATAATAATATTCAAGGGTCAATGTTTAAAAGTTCAAGGTTGAAAGGAATAGATTCCGTATCCAGTACGGACTGACGAACAAAACGGAAATGAGATTACAAACGCTTTTCCGAGCAAAAACTCTTAATGACTAAGAGAGAACATCAAAGAACCAAACTGATGAGATGAGAAGGACTGAAGGATGATATTATGTCTCATCGTAATTACAAAAATACGAGAGTATGAAAATGTAAAATTCACGGGTATTGATGTTGAATAAAATATACTACTTGACTATAAATTCAACCATCCTTATTTATTCAATATTAGGAAATAAAAGGGTAGGAGGTGTAAAATGTTAATTATGCCTCACCGTATTTTCGTAATTACGAAAATACGAAAATATCTATAAAAAGGAGGGAAATATTTATTTCACTATAAAATTAAAAAATATTGTGAAAACATTCACAAAATATTAAAAGTATTTATTGATATTTATAAAAAAAATGGTATAATATAAAATTAATATTAGGAGCGTATATGTCAAAGAAACTTCTTTCGGGAAATGAAGCAATTGCTCGCGGGGCATGGGAAGCCGGTGTTAAAATAGCCGCTGCATATCCAGGCACACCTTCAACAGAAATTTTGGAGACAATAGCCAAATATGACGAGGTTTATGCCGAATGGGCGCCCAATGAAAAGGTTGCATATGAGGTTGCCGTTGGTGCAGCTTTTGCGGGAAAAAGATCTATTTATGCAAGTAAACATGTGGGTTTGAATGTTGCAGCAGATCCATTTTTTACATCCTCCTATACCGGTATTGAGGGCGGTTTTGTTGTTGTTACAGCAGATGATCCCGGGATGCATTCATCTCAAAATGAACAAGATAACAGAAATTACGCTCGCTTTGCCAAGGTCCCTCTTATCGAACCCTCAGATTCTGAGGAAGCAAGGATATTTACAAAAATGGCATTTGAAATTTCGGAAAAATATGATACACCTATTCTTTTAAGATCAACCACGAGGGTATCACATTCTAAGGGACTTGTAAATTTTGAAGAGAGGATTGAAAAGATTGTTGAAAAATTTCCGGAAAGAAAAGAAAAAAAGTATGTTACCATTCCTGCACACGCAAGACCACTAAGAAGACGAATTGAGAAAAGACTTGCAGATCTTCGGGAATTTTCGGAGAATACGGAAATAAATTTTGAAGAAATAAATGATAAAAAATTAGGGTTCATTGTATCAGGGATCTCTTATCAATATATAAAAGAAGCTTTCCCAAACGCCAGTATATTAAAACTTGGGTTTACTCACCCATTACCCATGACTAAGATCAAAAATTTTGTAGACAAAATAGAAAAGGTTATTGTTGTTGAAGAGGTTGATCCTATTATGGAAACAGAGATCAAGGCAAATGGAATAATAGTTCATGGGAAGGACATTATCCCCAATATGTTCGAGTTAAATGCAGATATAATATATGAATCAGTAACAGGAAATAAACCACAGATCATTGAGGTAAAGGAAGCACCGGTAAGACCACCGGCACTTTGCCCAGGATGTCCGCATAGGGGTGTCTTTACCGTTTTAAGGGAATTGGGACTTCGTGTTGTTGGTGATATTGGTTGTTATACCCTTGGAGTATTGCCTCCATTGTCGGCATTAGATTGGCAGGTATGTATGGGTGCAGGAATCAGTATGGTACAAGGTATTGAAAAAGCTTGGGATGATGAGAATTCTAATAAAGTTGTTGGAATGGTTGGGGATTCAACCTTTTTCCACTCAGGTATTACCGGATTAATTGATATTGTTTACAATAAGGGTTTGGGAACTATTTTTGTGCTTGATAATTCGACAACTGCAATGACGGGTACTCAGGATCACCCTGGAACAGGGAAAACCCTAAAAGGAGAAAGAACTAACGCTATAAGCATAAGAAAAATTGCCGAAGCAGTCGGTGTAAAAGATATTTATGAAGTCAATCCTCACGACCTTGATAAATTAAAAGCCATTGTTATGGAAGCAGTGAATAAAAAAGAACCAAGTGTTATAATCACAAAATTGCCATGTGTTTTGTTACGATACAAAGCAAAAGAAAAATTTACACCTCTGACAATAAATCCTGACAAATGTATTGGCTGTAAAATCTGCCTATCGGTTGCATGTCCTGCATTGGGATTTGATATTACCAATAAAAAAGCGTTTGTTCATCCCGAGCTCTGCACAGGTTGCGAGGTATGTTCGCGACTATGTCCCACTTCTGCATTTGAGCTCAATGGGGAATCGCTTGTTTATGAAAATAAACATAAGATCAGGGGGAAATAATGAACACAGTAGATATATTGGTCGTTGGTGTTGGTGGTCAAGGCGTCATTACTGCTTCAGAGATCTTATCTGAGGTTGGAATACTTGCAGGTTATGATGTAAAAAAAAGTGAGATACACGGAATGTCTCAAAGAGGTGGCAGCGTTTCATCTGATGTTAGATTTAATAAAGAAAAGGTTTATTCTCCTACCATTAGAAAGGGTCATGCTGACTTTATATTAGGATTCGAGATACTTGAATCTTTTAGGGCATTACCATTTGCAAAAGAGAGCGGTGTTGTTATTACATCCGATTATAAATTGGACCCAATGACCGTCTCTGCAGGGACTGCAAAATATCCTGAAGACCTTCAAGATAAAATCAAAGCATTGATACCAAATTCATATTTTTTCAATAATGATGCAACTATTGAACTGGTTAAAAATCCAAGAGCATTGAATGTGTTTATATTAGGTGCCTTGGCATCATTCTTACCCATTGAAATAGAGATTTGGAAAAAAGTCATTGAAAGAAAGGTCCCACAGAGAACAGTAAAAATAAATTTAGCAGCGTTTGACGAAGGATATAAGATTGGTAAAAAATAATATCCTTTTTGAGCTCTTATTTGAAGATATTCCATATAATGATATGGTCACGGGATTTGAATATTTCATGTCTCATATAATTGACGGACTTAAAAATGAGAAACTTTCATATGGTGATATTAAATTTTATTTTACAAGGAATCGATTCGTCCTGAATATCATAAACTTGATGGAAAAACAAGATGATACAGTTGCTCTGATCACAGGACCTCCGAGAAGCATTTGTTATAAGGATAATACCCCGACCCCGGCGTTAATAGGATTTTGCAAAAAGAACAGCGTATCACCTGATTCAATCGGTTTTATTGAAAAAAAGGGGAAAGAATATATTTCCATTCAAAAAAAGATTCTTGGTAATTATTCAATTGATATATTAAAAGAAATTCTTAAAAATGACATTTTATCCATTCCATTTAAAAGGAAGATGCACCTTGATGAACTACAAAATTTCATAAGACCTATTAGAAAAATGATCTTTTTCAAAGATGATCAGGTCATTCCCATGAAGATATTTAATATAACAGCTTCAAATGAAACATTTATTCACCATTTCAAGGAAAAAATAGTTGTTAAAGGTATAGAAGATTATTTTAATTCATTAAAGCTAAAGGGAATTATATTGAATGAAGCGGCGCGCATGAAAATAATTACAGAGAAACTGGAAGAACTAAAGAGGTCAGGTATAACATCCAATATTAATGAATTCCAGATAAAATTTCTCTCTTATTTTTCAGAATCTCCAAAGATCATAATGGGAAAATACGATAAAAGATTCCTTTCATTACCTGTGGAAATTTTAGATTTAACCCTTTGGAAACATCAAAAATGTATACTTTTATTTAAAGACGGGAAACCCATTGATAAATATATGACCGTATGCGATGATTATACTGAAGCTTCAAAGGTAAGCTCGGATTATGACAAAGTGATCCTTTCCAGATTAGATGATGCAGAGTTTTTCTATAAGAACGACCTCAACACACCAATAGATAAAATGTATGAAAAATTGAAAGACACTATTTATTTTGAAAATTGGGGAACATACGAAAAATATACCAAATATTCTGAATTTTTGGGTGAGATTCTCTGCAAACAATTGGATTTTAATTGTAAAAAACTAAAGGATATTATTCACTATGCAAAATGTGATTTGGCATCTGAAGTAATAAATGAAAAAACATATACTGATTTACAGGGGATCATGGGATATTATTACCTTATTAATGCCGGTTTTTCGGAAGAGGATGCGGTCGCTTTAAAAGAACAATATCTTCCAAAGACAGAAAACGGTAATTTACCTTTCACAAAAGTGGGTGCTATTTTATCCCTTATTGATAAAATAATGCTTCTAAGTGTAGTTTCATCATTAAAATTGAAGGTTTCCGGATCAAAGGATATTTACGGAGTAAGACGAGCTGCATTGGGAATATACAAGTTATACAAGGAATTTGATTTTAATTTTAATATTATTGATATTTTGGAAAAAATCGGATTTTTATCCCAAAATGAAATTGATAAAATTTATGATTTTCTAATTGAACGAATAAAGGCTTTTGAAAAGAAAAATTTGAACGGAGAAATCCTTGAAGCCGCACTTTATTTTAAGGAAGGAAATCTCGGAATTTTGAATAGAAAAATTTATGCATTGTGGAAATTTTCAAAAACACCCGATTTTAATGATATAAAAATGACATTGAAAAGAGTGCTTAATATTCTTGAAGGTGAAAATTTCGCTTTTGATGCCCAAAAAGTAGTTGAAGACGATGAAAAAAAATTGTATAAGGGTTTTTTGGAATTTAAAGAAAATATGAATCGTGCAAAAAATAATTTTTCAAAGATTTTTGAATTGTTAAAAGAGTTAAAACCGTTGATCGATAAGTTTTTTGATAATGTATTGGTCAATGTTGAAGATAAAAAACTTAGAGATAACAGAAAAGGTTTGCTTACCATGATCGGTGATGAGATCTTGAAGGTGGCAAACTTTAAATTTATCAGTTAAATGGAGGTTACTATGAGTTTTGAAAAAATGGTTTATTTTTACGGAAATGGTATGGCAGAAGGATCTGCTGATATGAAAAACATATTAGGCGGGAAAGGTGCTAATCTGCATGAAATGTCGAAATTAGGTATTCCTGTACCCCCGGGATTTACTATAACAACAGAAGTTTGTATCTATTATGCAAACAAGAAAGTATATCCTGACGGATTAAAGGAAAAGGTTGATAAAGATTTAAAGAAAATGGAAGAGGTAGTGGGTAAAAAATTCGGCGATATGAATAATCCTCTTCTGGTCTCAGTTAGATCAGGTGCTCGTGTTTCAATGCCCGGGATGATGGATACGGTATTGAATCTTGGATTGAACGACTCTACATTACAAGGATTGATCAAGCAAAGTGGAAATGAAAGATTTTCATATGATTCATACAGAAGATTTATTCAAATGTATGGTGATGTTGTAATGGGGATTGATCATGATAATTTTGAGGAGATTTTAACAAATGTTAAAAATGAAGCAGGCGTTAAACTCGACACACAATTAAACGTTGAGAATTTTAAAGAGATAATTAAAAGATATAAGACTATGATAAAAGACAAATTCAATAAGGAATTTCCTGAAGATCCGCAAGATCAATTATGGGGTGCCATTGGCGCCGTGTTCGGTTCATGGAACAATTACAGAGCAATCCAATACAGGAAGATCAATAATATTTCTGATGATTGGGGAACAGCGGTTAATATCGTTGCAATGGTATATGGGAATATGGGTGATGATTCAGCAACAGGTGTTGCCTTTACAAGAGATCCCGCAACAGGTGAAAAGAAATTTTTTGGTGAATTTTTAATAAATGCACAAGGCGAAGATGTTGTTGCAGGTATCAGAACACCACAACATATTACAAAGCTCGACTCACAGGAATGGGCAGAAGAAAATAATATCGACGAAGAAACAAGGAAAAATAAATATCCATCATTGGAAGAGTATATGCCGGATGTGTATAAGCAATTAGTGGATATCTATCATAAATTGGAATCCCATTATCGAGATATGCAGGATATGGAATTCACCATAGAAAAGGGACATCTTTACCTATTACAGACAAGAACAGGGAAAAGAACCGGTAAGGCGGCAGTAAAGATCGCAGTTGATATGGTAAATGAAGGTGTTATTTCTAAAGAAGAAGCAATATTAAGGGTTTCACCGGATCAACTTGATCAATTACTTCATCCTATGCTTGATCTAAAAGCAGCAAAGGGCCATAAACCAATAACAAAAGGACTTCCCGCTTCACCTGGTGCCGTTAACGGTCAGATCATTTTCAATGCTCTGGATGCGGCAAAATGGGCAGATGATGGTAAAAAGGTCATATTGGTAAGACATGAAACATCTCCTGAAGACATTAAAGGAATGCAGGTCTCACAAGGTATCCTTACAGCAAGAGGCGGAATGACCTCACATGCAGCAGTTGTCGGTAGAGGCATGGGCAAATGCTGTGTTGTCGGATGCGGGGCACTGGATATTGATTATGATAAAAAAGAAGTTGCTATTTCAGGAACAGATATTGTTCTCAAAGAAGGCGATGTCATTACGCTTGATGGCTCAACAGGTAGGGTTTATAAAGGCGCTCTGCCCACAATGGATCCTGAATTTACAGAAGAATACAATGTTTTTATGAAATGGGTTGATGAGATCAGAACAATGGGTGTCAGAACGAATGCAGACACACCGCAAGATGCAAAAAGAGCAAGGAGCTTCGGCGCAGAGGGAATAGGACTTTGCAGAACCGAACATATGTTCTTCGGTGGAAATAGGATCAAGGCAATGAGAGAGATGATCCTTGCAGATAATCTTGAAGATCGTGAAAAGGCACTTGCCAAATTATTACCCATGCAGGAAAATGATTTTTATGAAATAATGAAGGTCATGGAAGGATTACCGGTCATCATTAGATTGTTAGACCCACCACTTCACGAATTTTTACCGCATGAAGAAAAAGAACAAAAAGAATTAGCAAATGATCTTGGCATATCCTTAGAGAAAATCCAATACAGGGTTGAAAGTTTACATGAAATGAACCCAATGCTCGGACATCGCGGTTGCAGATTGGGAATTACCTACCCTGAAATAAATAAAATGCAGATCACTGCTATTTTAAGTGCGGCTGCTCGATTGAAAAAAGAAGGCGTAGATGTAAAACCAGAGATCATGGTACCATTAGTGGGAGATCTCAATGAATTTTTACCTGTTAAGAAAATGACTCATGAACTTGCAAAAGAAATGTTTGAAAAATACGGTGTGAAGTTCAATTATTTGGTAGGAACTATGATCGAAATACCAAGAGCTGCACTCCTTGCCGATGAAATTGCAAAGGAAGCTGAGTTCTTCTCATTCGGTACAAATGATCTTACACAAATGACATTCGGACTTTCAAGGGATGATGCAGGTAGATTTTTACCAAGTTATGTTGAAAAAAAGATATTACCGGCAGATCCGTTCCAGAAACTTGATCAAAAAGGCGTTGGGAAATTAGTTGAAATGGCTACAAAGAATGGTAAAGCTGCAAATCCAAAATTGGAAGTTGGGATTTGCGGTGAGCACGGCGGCGAGCCCACATCTGTTGAATTTTGTTACAGAACCGGACTTGATTATGTAAGTTGTTCCCCATTTAGAGTTCCAATTGCAAGATTGGCTTCGGCACAAGCAACGATAAAAGATAAAAAATAATGAATAATTAGGGGAGGTCGGCAGTTTGCTCGAAAGAGTTTAGGAGCTTTGCGTCCTGTTAAA
>CAYVPX010000035.1:0-3210 GCA_964453935.1 uncultured bacterium
TTTTTTATTTTGGCTGGCTGCCTTAAAACTTGTTAAAAGAACTTCAAGCATTGCAATTTTAGTGTATTTTTCACCGTTATTATCTCTTTTCTGGATAATGCTTATATTGAAAGAGACATTAAAAATAAAAACAATTATTGGATTTTTTGTTATTTTACTTGCAATTTTTTTAGAAAATTATAAAATATTATTTAGAAATAAAGTAAAATGAAAAAGTTATATATTCTATTACTTATTTTTTTCAGCATTTCTGTGTTTTCTCAAAGGATCTTGATCCGTTTATATAGTGTAAAGAAAATTAAAAACTATTGGGATATTGCTTCTGTGGGGAAAAATTATATTGATATTGTTATTGATAAAAAAGACCTTTCAAAATATACGGATCGGTTTTCTAAGGTAGAACAATTAAGGACAAATTCTGATCTTTCCGGATATTTAACATATGATGGAATAAAAGATCGAATGAATACATTAGTAAATTCCTATCCAAACATGGTCAAAATGGAAGACATCGGAGATTCTTATGAAAAAACAAAGCTATTAGTAAATCCTTTTTACAATCCAAGTTATCACTATCACGATATAATGTGTCTTACCATAAGCAATAATGTAAACGCTATTAACACAAATAAATTTTCCTTTTTAATAATGGCTGAGCACCATGCAAGGGAGCTGGAAACCAGTGAAATGCTCATACTTGAAATTGAGAAAATGCTCAGCGATTATTTTGCAAATGATATAACTATTGATAATTTACTTAATAATTATATAGTATATTTTATTCCAATGGTAAATCCTGATGGTTATTCCATTGTTTTGGATAAAAATAATATGTGGAGAAAGAACGACCATGATAATAATGGAGACCACTCCTACGCCGATTTTTCTGATGGGGTAGATCCCAATAGAAATTACGGCTGGCATTGGGGAGATCCTGACTCACATCCTGATTTTAATGTTACATCCGAGGTTTATCCGGGGAAATACGCTTTTTCAGAGCCTGAAACTCAGGCGATCCGTGATCTTGCTCAGGATATTCATCCCATAGGTTCTATTTCATATCATTCATATGGGCAATTGGTATTGTTCCCTTTCAGTTATTATTATGTGGAAGCTCCTGATAACAATAGATTATTTGAAATTGCTGACAATATTGGGAACAGCATTGGCGGATATACCGGTGAACAAAGTGTTATCCTCTATCCGGCAGCAGGTGATTCCGATGATTACCTTTATGGGGATCTTGGAACATTCTCATATACCGTTGAGGTCGGCACACAATTTCATCCACCTCATAGTGACATATCCAACCTTGCTCAAAAAAATTATAAAGGGCTAAAAGAATTTTTTAAGGAGATGATGACTAACTATATTAAAGGTACGATATATGATAGTGAAACACTTGAGCCAATATCAGGTGTAACTTATAATATTTTACAAATAGATAATACTGATATAACAAATGAGCGTAAAACCGGACATGACGGACATTTTTACAGAAATTTGCCAAATGGGAATTATATATTACTCTTAACAAAAGAAGGATATAACCTTAGAGCTATCCCTTTTGATATTAATAATGATTATTTGACAAAAACCATTTATTTAGAAAAAGCAAGTGGTAATTCCAATATTTTTATGCCCATATTTCCAAATCCCTCAAATAATTCCAATGTATTTTTAGGTATAAATGTGCAAAAAGGTTATAAAATGGAGTGTTCTATTTTTTCCATAAATGGTCAAAAACTATATACATTTCCCATTAAGATGAGTGAAGGTAAGTTGTCACAGGATTCATATATTATTCCTATTTCATTTAACAATGGGGTTTCTTTATCTTCTGGCACGTATATTGTTAATGTAAAGATAGAGAAACAAAATGTTATGCTCTTTGAAAAAAATTTTAAATTTGCTCTGGTACATTGAATTTTTTTCTCTTTTGAGGTATAATACATAAATTTTTTGGAGGTTATTATGCCATCTGGACGAAGAAGAAAATTGATGAAAGTCAAGAAACACAAAAGAAGAAAAAAAAGCAGAGCAAACAGACATAAAAAGAAAAAATATTAAATAGGAGTTTGCTATGAAAAAATTATTTGCATTTGTATTTATCTTTTCCCTCACAGCAAGTATTGTGTTCGGTTTAGGTCAATTATCGGCAAGTTATTTAAAGTACGCAAAAAAAGCAGAAAAAGAAAATAACTACGATGAAGCGATCAAGTATTACAAAAAAGTTATTAAAGCCGACAAGAAATATGCCGGCGCTTATTGGGCAATTGCCAAAATAAAAAAACAACAGGGAAATATTTTGGAAGCCATTGATTGGTATAAACAATCTACTAATGCTCAAAAAACAAGATACGCATATGTAAAGATCGCCTCATTTTATAAGGGATTAATGAAAACCGCTAAAACCCCTGAGGAGAAAAAGACCTATACACAGGATGCTATCGACGCTTTTGAACTTGCCATAACAAATGGTAATAGTAAGATCGAGTCAAAGGAAAGTTTGAATTCCAATAAAGAAGTTGCCGTGATGAACCTTGCATATTTATACTATGAGAATGGAGAATATGACAAAGCAAAAAAATATGCTATGGACGGGATGCAGTATAAGGACTACGAACAAGCTATGCTTGATCTGCTGTTAAGGGTCTATACTAAAACAAAATCATTTGACCAAGCCCTTGCTACCATTGATAAAAGATTGGAAGCAGAGCCTAAAAATCTTTCTTTAATAAAATTAAAGATCAATGTACTTAATAAAATGGGTAAAAAACAAGCCGTTCTTGCAGAAATGAAAAAAATGGAAGAATTGGGATCAGATGATCCTGAAATTATTTCATGGCTGGCACAAGATGCTCTTAATAAAAAACAATATCAGAAATCATATGACCTTTTTGAAAAATTGTCAAAAAACAATGATGAGAGCAAAGAAGTAACCGGGTATCTGGGAATGGGGAAAGATCTTATGCTTATGGGAAAGAAAAAAGAAGGGCTTGCAATTATGAAAAAAGCAGAAGAAGTATCTTCTAATCCCAATGATCCGAAGATCGTAATATTTTTAGCAGATGCCTATCAAGAAGCAAAGGATTATAAAAACGCAATTGCTTATTATTTAAAAGCTACCATGCTTGCACCAAATGATTATACCGTATTTTTGAATCTTGCAAATGCTTATCAATCAAAAACCCCGCCTAATTATCAGAG
>CAYVPX010000035.1:3310-11506 GCA_964453935.1 uncultured bacterium
GTATCTTCATCCGGACATTTGACTATTTTACAACATATATTAAACGCTTTTAATGGAGATGTTTTCTTCGATCTGATCCTTCATATGGGAACAATTTTAGCCGTATTCATCTTTTTTTGGAAGGAGATCATTGATGTATTAAAAATGTTTTTGAAACCTTTTGACAAATCATCACGATTAATGCATTATTTAGTGTTATCCACAATAATTACAGGGATCTTTGTATTGCCTTTTAACAGTAAGATAGAAGGGTTTTTCAATGCTAAAACCCTTTTATATGTTGGGATCGCGCTTATATTTACAGGTATTTTAAACATTATTTCGCAAAGTATGATAAATAAAAGAAATAAAAAACAAGGGGGTTGGTTCGATTCAATTTTAATAGGATTTTTGCAATTTATTGCAACAATACCTGGTATTTCACGATCCGGATCAACAATATTCGCGGCATTGAGCACAAAAAACTCTCCTGAATTCTCTTTTAATTATTCTTTTTTACTCTCCATTCCTGCTATCTTAGGTGCTTTTGCTTTAGAAACAAAAAAATTGGTGAGTGGAAATATTCATTCTGATGTTACATTTCTTGAAGGATCAATTGGTTTCTTTGCAGCATTTATTTCAGGTTATTTTGCACTAAAACTATTAAAAAAAGCCATTATGTCCAAACATTACTATTTTTTCGGTTTATACGCGCTTGTTATTGGAATACTAACAATATTATTTAGTATATGAAAAAAGAACAAATAAATGAGCTAATTGGAGTAATCATTATATTATTGGGCATTTATCTTGCTCTAAGTATTTTTACATACCAGTCATTAAAAAACCCTCTAACAACATCTGCTGTTAAAAATGTTTCCCTGATCGGGCAAATCGGTATGGTTATCGCATTTTTTATAAAACTTGGAATCGGCTGGACCGCTTATATTCTGCCATTTCTTATACTTTATCTGGGTATAAGACTTTTTATAGGTAAATTCAAAGGATGGATAGAAATTATAATTTTTTTATTGCTTACTGTAACTTTCTCATTTCTTTTCGCCATTATAAAAACTGCAGCTACGGTGAAAGGAGGTGCATTAGTAGATCAACACTATCTATTCTCCGCAGGTTATATCGGTTATTTCCTTGGTCACATAAGTTTGAAATTATTAGGGAAAGCAGGAAGTATCATATTTATTGCAATTCTTTTTCTCATAAGTTTATTTACATTAACAGATATTTTATTTAAAAATATCATTTTAAGAATAAAAAATATGATAAATAATAAACTAATCTTAATTAGTGAGAAGAAAAAGGATAAGAAAAAGGAAAAAACAATTACAGAAAGAACAAAACGAATAAAGATAAAAGAAAAAAAGTTGAAAAAGCATAAGAAAGAGAGAAAAGTAAAACATGAACACAGTGTTCCACAGCATAATCCAATTGGAAATAAGAACTTTTCTGAAATTACAAATCCTCCTCTTAGTATCCTTGAAGAAAGATCAAAGGGAAATTTAAAAAGTGATAATCTTTTATTGGAAGAACAGGGGAAACTGTTGATTAAAAAATTAAAATTACTTAATATTGATGCTGCCTTGATATCGTTTGTAAAGGGTCCAACGGTTACAAGATACGAAATACAGCTTGATGCGTCTCAAAGAATAAGTCAAGTAGCATCAATGGGTAATGATATTTCTTACGCACTTGCAAAATCACCGGTTAGGATCATTGCTCCTATTCCCGGGAAACAAGCAGTTGGAATAGAAATACCAAATGAAAATAAAAGGATCATTTCACTGAAAGAAATATTACAATCAAAAGAATTCAATTCAAATAAGGGACATTTAAAAATTGGGATAGGTTGTACTATAGACGGAACTTATGTTATTGCTAATCTTAATGAAATGCCACACCTTTTAATAGCCGGATCAACAGGATCGGGTAAATCAGTGATGATAAAAGCCATTATCGATTTCTTACTATTGCAATATTCGCCAAAAGAGCTGAGGCTCCTTATGGTTGATCCCAAAAGAGTAGAATTAAATCATTATAAAGGTATCCCACATTTATTAAGTGATATAATCGTTGAGCCCAAGAAAGCGACAAAGGCACTTCTTGATCTTGTTAACAGAATGACATTCCGTTTAGAATTGTTTTCCAATTACGGAAGTGCAAATATTCAGGATTATAATGATTATGTTTCAAAAAATAAAGGAAAAAACCCTGAACTTAAATATATACCCTATATTGTCCTTATTATTGATGAATTAGCTGATCTAATGATGGTATCGAAAAGTGAGGTTGAAACATCTCTTGCAAGATTGGCACAATTAGCACGAGCAACCGGCATTCATTTGATCATCGCCACACAAAGGCCTTCGGTTGATGTTGTTACCGGAATTATTAAGGCAAACTTCCCCGTAAGGATAGGTTTCCGTGTGGCACAAAAGGTTGATTCAAGAACAATTTTTGATAAGAACGGCGCAGAAGCACTTTTAGGAAAAGGGGACCTTTTATATCTTCCGCCGGGAAAAAGTGATCTTATTAGAGCACAGGCACCATTACCTATGAAAAAAGAAACAGCCGGCATTGTTGATCATTGGAAGAAATATGATCCAGATAATTTTCCGGATTGGGAAATAACATTGATGAGGCAGATAAATGAACAACCACATAAACAAATAAGTTCTATAGATGATGATCTTTTCGTAGAGGCATTTGAATATTTTTTGAATGTAAAAAGGGTGTCGGTTTCATCTTTACAAACTAAATTTTCCATTGGGTTTAATCGCGCAGCGCGTTTGGTTGATAAAATGGAAGAATTGAACCTCGTATCACCGGTTGATAAATCAAAAAAAAGAGACCTTTTAATAGGAATAGTAGAATGGGAAGAATTAAAAAGAAACTTATGATCTTATTGATTCCTTTTGTGCTTTTTGGATTTTCTTTGAAAAGTGACACATCTACGCCATTGAATCCGGGTGATAAGACCGTTGTGCTTAAATCAATATATAGCTTCTATAAAAATAAAGACCTTTTTAAATTTGCATTTAAGGAAAGGGTTTATATCCCGTTCTTAGAAAAATGGCAGGAATTTAAAGGCGCCGGTTACTATGAGATAGGAAATAATAGATTTAATATACAATTTAATAATCTTTCAAAAGATCATTATATTTGCAATGGCAATAAGATCTTTTATAATTATATGCAAGAAGGAAAGGCAAACACCCAAATATTTGAAGTAAATAAAAATTCTTTGAATTATTTATTTCCGGATGAAAAAAAATGGGAGATATTCAAGAAAGATCTCTATTCAAATAATAAATTGAACTATTTGATCATATTGAAACCTCTTACCAAAGATTTTCCCATTAAAAAAGTTGAATTTTCACTTAATAAAAAAACGCTTTACGTACAAGAGATCACAATTATAGGAAATGATGATAGAATACTATACTTTAAAATACTACAAATAAAGAAACTTGTTTTTTCTGCTAACAAATTAAACAAAATGTTTTCAAATGAAAAATAAAAAAATATTTATTGTATCTTTGGGCTGTCCGAGAAACAGTGTGGATAGTGAGGTCCTTATTGCAAACTCTATTCTTTCAAAAAAATACGATATTTCTTTTGATATTAATGATACGGATTATGTAATTATAAATACCTGTGCTTTTATAGAGCCAGCCATTGAGGAAAGTTATAAGAACATAAAAGAAGCCATTGCTTTAAAAAAAAGGGGTAAGATCAAAAAAATTATTGTTTCAGGGTGTCTTTCAGAACGTTTTGAGGGAAATATCAAATTTTCAGATGATATTGATGCAATTCGAGGCATTGACCATTATAATGATATTTCTGATTTCTACAATTTTAACAAAAAGGTCCTTTTAGGTAATAAAACAGAGCTTTATGAGAGAAGTGAAAGAGCATTGGTATTCGGCAAGCACTATGAATATATAAAGATCGCGGAAGGATGCTCAAAACACTGTACCTATTGTATGATCCCGTATATTAAAGGACGGTTAAGAAGTAAACCCATGAAAACCATATTAAGCGAAGCAAAAAAATTGTTGAATGAAGGAGTTAAGGAGTTAATAATTATTGCTCAGGACAGCAGTGATTACGGTAAAGATTTTGATAAGAGGGCTCATCTTCTTCCCCTTCTTAGGGAATTGGATAAATTAAATTTCGAATGGATAAGGGTTCATTATCTTTATCCGGACATTATTACAAAGGATTTTATTGATGAAATATTCTCTATGAAAAATGTTATTCCCTATTTTGATATTCCCTTGCAGCATATAAACAAGAGGATACTCGGTTTAATGGGAAGAAAACCACTATCAAAAGAATTCTTTCATTTACTAAATTATATCCAAGAGAAGGGGGGAGAAATAAGGACATCTTTCATCATAGGGTTCCCTTCCGAAACAAATGCCGATTTTCAGGAGATTGTTGAATTTTTAGAAACCTATAAATTATCAAGGGTCTCTGTATTCCCTTATTATGATGAAAGAAATTTAATAAATTCACTATCACTTATACCGGTAGATAGAAATGTCATTGATAAACGTATGAATATATTAGAAGATGTAATTTCTCATAATATTTATAATGCTTTTCCAAAAGAACAAAAAGAAAGGGTTATGGTTGATGAGGAAAAGTCAGGATATTATTTGGGTAGAACATTTCGAGATTCACCAGGTGTTGATTTTAATATAAAAATAACAGGGAAACAAATCCACGTCGGACATTTTTATAGAGTAAAACTCTTTATAAAAGATGGAGAATTATGGGGGAAAAAATGAAAAATGTTCCAAATATTCTTACAATATTAAGAATAATTTTTGCCGTATTTTTTGTTATATTATTTATATTCCACTTTTACTTATGGGCTCTGATCATTTTTATTATTTCAAGTTTAACGGATTTTTTCGATGGACGAATAGCAAGGAAATATCATGTTGTCAGTGATTTTGGTAAATTCGCCGATCCTCTTGCCGATAAAATATTAGTTTTTTCTGCTTTGTTACTTTTAATAGCAATCCATTTCATTCCCGCATGGATAGTAATTTTTATTTTATTTAGAGAATTTACCGTCAATGGATTACGTATGATATTTGCATCAAGAGGCAAAGTCATTCCCGCAATGTTCTCAGGGAAATTAAAAACTACAATTCAAATGTTCGTTATAATTTTTTTACTATATCTGTCTGTAATTACAAAGGGGTCAATAGATAATATTTCTCATAGTTTGAATACTTGGCGGATCATTGTAAATTATACCCTTTTAGGTGTGGTCTTATACTCCTTTATTGATTATTTATTTAGATTTGATCTGAAGAAAATATTCTGAATATCATCCCAGTTTTTTACCCGAGTTATGTTTTTATGAGATACACTTTTATTCCAAGGCCAATCATATAATAAAACATTTATACCTTTTTCTGCAAATTGGTATGCAAAATCCGGATGGTCTTCAACAAAGTATAATAATCCGGGTAAATGTGTAATAAAATTTGTTTTTTCTTCATAATTAGTTAAAAATAATTCATCATACGGGATCTTATTTATTTTTAGCCATTCAATTGTTTGCTTCTTAATGATAGGAGGACGGGCGGAAATTATGATAATATAATAGCCTTCCTTTTTTAATCTCTGCATGGTCTCAACACTTTTAGGAATAGTTGGGATTGCTTGCCACCCATTTTTTTTTGTAAAATCATTCCAAAATTTTTGCATCGTATCATTATCAAGATGAAAAGCTTCCTCATATTTAAAAGGTGAATTATCCTCTCTAATAAACTTTCTGCCTGTTAGTCGTTCCAATTCTTTAGTAAATACCTTATCGGAGTCTGCAAGAACAGAATCTATATCAATGCCTATTATTTTTTTCATATTCTATCATAGCATAAGCAGAGTGGTTATGGATGGACTCCATAGATTCTACCTCAACAGTAAATTTTTTTATTCTATCAAAACTTTCCAATTGGGCTGCAACATCCCTTGCTACATCTTCCACAAATCTTGGTTTATCATATGAGTGTTCGGTAATATATTTTTCATCCGGTCTTTTTAATGTAGTGTAAAGAGGCGAACTTGCAGCATTTTCACCTACCTCTATAAAATCTTCAAGCCAATAAAAATGAAGTGTATCAATAGTTAAGGTAATATACGCTCTTTGATTATGGGCATTCTTTTCTGATATTGCTTTGGAACACGGACAAAGGGTCATTACAGGGATCTTTACCTTCATTATTAAAGAGAATTTTTTCTTGCGTAATGCACAATCATAGGTTATATCATATTTTAATAAACTCTTTATTTTTGAAACCGGCGCTTCTTTTTCTAAAAAATATGGGAAAGAAATGGTAATGAAAGCTTCGCTGGCATTTAGATTCTTTTTTAATTTTCTCAATATTGATTTTATATTTTTTAAAGAAAGTCGCCCTTTGTTCAAATGTATAAGTTCTGTAAACCTGCTCATATGCGTTCCTCTTTGACAATTTGGAAGACAAACGGACATATTAATACTTGCAACGGTTGACTGAACTTTGTTTTTTTTATCTTCAACCTTTATGGGGATTTGTATATATCTTACCCCTACCCGATCCACCTTTACATTGAATACGGGTTTTTCATTTTGAACATCTCTTAATTTTTCCATAATAATCTTATTCCTGCGGTTAATAGACCTGCGGCAACAGGTGTCATGATCCAACCTATACCAATCCGCCCCAATATTTTGAAATCAATATTTTTTAAACTTTTGACCGCACCTACACCTGCAACAGCACCAACTATTGCCTGGGAAGTTGATACAGGGACCCTTAATTGTGTATATATCCAAATAGTTATACTCTCCGCTAATATTGCAACTAATGCCATAAGAGGATCAAGGTTTGATATTTTTGTTCCAACGGTTTCCATTACTCTTCTCGAATATGTAATAACCCCAATAGCAATAAAAATTCCACCCAATAGTCCCCATAATTTTTCACCAATTCCCATGGGCATTTGAATTGCGTAAATACCTGTAATATTTCCCACATTATTGGCACCGAGGGAATAAGCCCCGAAACTACCGACAATTATTATGCCTATTTTTACAAAACTATTATAAAAACTTAAACCATATTTTAATTTTGAAAAAATGAACCTAATTATTATATAAAGAATAAACCCTATAATGAAGCCACCAATAGGTGTTGTTATCCAGCATATAACAATTTTCGTTAATCTTGACAGATCAAGATGCTGACCTTTTAATAGCCCTACACCTAATATTGAGCCCACAAGTGATTGTGAAGTGGATATTGGCAGTTTGAGATAGGTAAAAAACAACACGCTTATGGCAGCACCCAAAGCAATGGCATAAACATCTGCATGATCTAAGTGAGCGAATAATTTACCAACGGTATCAAATGTTTTCGGACCTTCAAGGTACGAACCTAAAAGAACAAAAATACTTGTAAGCAGGGCGGCAAGCCAAAACTTAATAATTCTATTAGCAACAGCAGTTCCAAATATATTAGAGGTATCATTTGAACCGAGCCCCCAGCCGAGGAATCCCCCTGGGAATATTTTAAGAAGAAAAGAAAATATTTTTAACACTAAATTTTCCTTTTAACGACCATTATTTCCAAAATATCACTTGAGTTCTCAATCCTATCTGAAATATCACATAAGCTATTTATAAAATCCTTTTTTAATATTTTCATTGCTAATTCTTCATCTGTTCTTTTAAAAAGTGCTGTTTTCAGATCCCATTCTATTTTATCAACATTTTCTTCTAATTTTTCAATTTCTTGGCAATAGACAAGGGCTTCATCAAAGTTGGTAAATAATATTTTATATGCAGTAACGAGTTTGGTAAATGCTTCAAGTGTAATATTACCTATTTCCACTAATTTATTGTATTCTTCTTCTGAAATAAGGGGGCTGTATAAGACATAATAATCACCAACTGATTCTACCTTATCGGCAATGTCATCAACCCTTTCAACAAAACTCAACAATTCACCGCGCATAGTTGGAAGAAATGCACCTTTTTCAACAATTTGAAGAATATTCCTTCTTAAAACATCTGCTTCATGTTCTTTCTTATGAATATTAAGTGAGCACTCCTTTGCATTATGATCCTTATCGTCAAAAATCGTTCCAAGCATTTTATTCAAGTATTCAATAGTACCTTGTACCGCGTCAAAATGCTGA
>CAYVPX010000036.1:0-11329 GCA_964453935.1 uncultured bacterium
GTGTCCTCAGTGGTTATTATATTTTTCCCTTTCTTTTGCCCTTTAACTCTTAATTCTCAATTCTCAACTCTCAACTGGATTAATGCTCTGTGGTAATTATATTCTTTTTTGCCTTTTAACTCTCAATTCTACATTCTAAACTCTCAACTGGATTAGTGCTCTGTGGTAATTATGTTTTTCCCCTTTGTATTCTGCTATAATTTATTTCTTAATCTTTCTATATTGTGATAATTTTTCAAAAGTCACAAAGTCCCAACCTGGCACCTTTAATTTTTTTTAAAAATTTGGTATAATTATTTATTATGAGTTATTATTTTCAAGATATTATACTGGACTTACAGACATTTTGGAAAGAAAAGGGGTGCAAAATATTTTTCCCGTATGATGCGAATATGGGTGCCGGCACATTTCATCCTCAAACATTTTTTAACTCATTGAGGAATAAGCCTATTGCCTCTACATATGTTCAGCCCTGCAGACGGCCAAAAGATGGGCGCTATGGCAAGAACCCCAATCGATGGCAAAAGTATTATCAATTTCAGGTATTCATTTCACCTACACCGGAAGATATTCAAGCAATTTATTTAAAAAGTTTGGAGTATATCGGTATTGATATTAATAAGAATGATATTAAATTTGTTGAAGATGACTGGGAATCACCAACCCTGGGTGCATGGGGAGTAGGTTGGGAAATTTGGCTCAACGGGCTCGAAATTACACAGTTTACCTACTTTCAACAGGTTGGCGGTATTTCATTAAAATCCACACCATGCGAATTGACATATGGACTTGAACGAATTGCCATGTATATTCAAAATAAAAAATCCATATCTTCTATTGAATGGGCGGAAGGACTGCAATATAAAGATGTCCATTTAAAGGAAGAGATTGACGGTTCTTATTATAGTTTTGAACATTCTGATCCTACGCTATTGTTTGATCTTTTATTAAAATATGAAAAAGAAGCACATCGATTGTTGGAATTGGGTAATATCTATGCCGCCTATGATTTCCTTTTACAATGTTCTCATACATTCAATCTTTTAGATGCAAGAGGAGCTATTTCAGTTTCTCAAAGAGCTAATTATATAAAAAGAATAAGAAATATCTCATCATTATTAGCAAAATATTATTTGGAATTTTCCAATGAAGTTTGAAGGTAAATTAGAGGAAACAGGACTTTTAAATCTTTTTATGACATTAAAAACACTTGAAAAAACGGGGTTTTTAGAGATATGGAGAGAACCTGATAACACGGCGAGCCTATATTTTGAGAACGGTGAATTGGTCAATGCTTCCTATAATACAAAGGAAGGAGAAGATGCAGTTTTTGTTTTAATAAATTGGAATTCAGGCGAATATAAATTTATTGATCACTTAATACCCTCGGAGATAAAGATACATAACGGTTCAAGAGGTGTTTACAAAGAGGGAATGAGAAAATTTTTTGTTTACTCTATCTTAAATAAAATTCATATTAAACCAAGGGGGAAAGATGAATGATCTGATTTTAATTATCAATCCTGGTTCAACAAGTACCAAAATTGCTATCTACTCTATGAAAGAAGAGAAATGCATAATTGAAAATGAAATAAAACATGATAAAGAAAAACTTTCTCAATTTAATACACTCATGGATCAAAAATCATTTAGAAGAGAACATATCCTAGAATTTCTTCATAATAATAAAATAGATACACATAAGCTTACATGCGTTATTGGAAGAGGTGGATTATTACATCCTATTGAAGGTGGAATTTATGATGTAAATAACAAATTATACGAAGACCTGACCAAGGAAAAATATGGATCTCACGCCAGTAATTTAGGGGGCATTCTTGCAAAAGATATTGGAGATGAATTGGGCTTAAAGAGTTTTATTGCCGATCCGGTAACCGTAGATGAATTCGAACCACTTGCTTATGTAACTGGATTTAAAGGATTTGTCAGGAAATGCAGGGCACATATTTTGAATATGAGGCAGGTGGCAAGGCAATTGGCTGACAAGCTTAATATGGAGATAAGCGAGACAAGCTTTGTCGGTGTACACCTTGGCGGAGGCATTACCATTGCTGCAGTGAAAGGCGGGAAATTTATCGATGTTAACAATGCTCTTCTTGGTGAAGGACCATTTTCACCTGAACGAACGGGTACATTGCCTGTGGAAGATGTTATTAATATATCTTATTCGGGGAAATACACAAAAAGTGAATTGAAGAAGCTCTTTGCAAAAAAAGGCGGACTTTATTCCTATCTCGGCACAACCGATTTTTTATCTATTTTAAAAAAGATAGATGACGGTGATCACGATGCCAAGTTCTATGTTGATGCATTTGCATATAGAATTGCAAAAACAATAGGCGAAATGGCTACTGTTCTTTTTGGGAAAATTGACGGTATTTTTTTAACAGGCGGCATCGCACGCTCAGAATATCTTGTCAATCTTATAAAGGCAAGAGTGGAATTTATGGGGAAGGTTTACTTATTTCCAGGACAATTTGAAATGTATGCCTTGGGAAGAAATGCACATTTTGCTATGCTCGGAAAGAAAAAGGTAAAACATTATGAATGATTCTATTTTTCTAAATGGTAAAAAAGTACTTCTAAGACCCCCTGAAATCAAGGATGCTGCTATATTCGGCAAATGGTTCAATGATCCTGAAATAAGGCAGTACATTTCCAATAGATTTCCCTTTTCGCTCTTTAAAGAGGAAGATATTATAAAAAGAATGAATGATCATGAGCATGTATTATTGACTATTTGTCATAAGAAAAGCGGAGAACTTATAGGAAACATAAGTATTGAACTTAATTGGGTGAATCGCCGTGGTATGCTTGGTATCATTATAGGAGAAAAGGACTTTCAAAATAAGGGGTATGGAAAAGAAGCAATTAGGCTTATGCTTAATTATGCTTTTTATGAATTGAACCTTCACAAAATTGTTTTGGAGGTTTATGACTATAATGAAAGGGCGGTCAATCTATATAAAAAATTGGGTTTTAAAATAGAGGGACATTTTAGAAAACATTCATTTAAAAATGGGAAGTATGTTGATCTATTATATATGGGTATTTTAGAAAAGGAATGGAAAAAACTTTCAAAATAACATTATTCTTTATTATTATTGTATTATCCTTCTATGCGTGTAACCCTTCAATAAAGGAATCCGGTGTTATTACCACGATTTATCCTAATTATCTCATACTTAAAGAATTATTACCTAAAAATGTGGAGCTTGATTATATTGTTAAACCCGGAATGGATCCGCATAGATTTTCACTAAACATGCAAATGGCAAAAAAAATATCCGATAGCAAATTAATAGTGCTCAATGGATTCGGCTTGGACAATTTCATCGGAGAAAAATATAAGAAACATCATGTATTCTTAATGTCGAATTTCACAAAGCCGCTTTATTCCAATATGCTTAAAGGTAATAATCCTCATATTTGGCTTTCTCCTGTTGAGATATTAAAAATTCTGCCTCATCTAAGGGCAGTACTCGTTAATCTATTTCCACAAAATAAAAAGATTATAATAAAAAGAAGTAATGATTTCCAGCAAAAATTAATTGTACTTATCAATAATCTTAAAAAAGGGTTAGAACCGTATAAAAATATGGAGATTGCTTCCTATCATCCTGCTTGGGGATATTTTGCCCGTGATTTTGGAATGAAAAAAATGATATTTATTAAGACCACACCCAATGAAGAACTTTCTGTAAAAGAAATGATCAAGGTAATCAACAAAATAAAACAGGACAATATCAAGGTGCTGTTAAGCGAAGTTAATATACATGATAATTTGATACAAAATCTGCAAAAGGATATCCCTAATTTAAGGGTTGTGAATATAGACCCGATAGGTTTTATTATCAATGCCAGATCTTATAAAGAACTGATATTAAAAAATGAGGAAATTATAATAAATGGACTCCAAAAAAGTAATTATTGATGTTAAAGACCTTAGTTTCGTTTACAATAAATTACCCGTCTTTAAGGATGTGAATTTATCTATCGTAGAAGGTGATTTCATTGGTATTATTGGGCCCAATGGCAGTGGTAAAACGACATTATTAAAAATACTATTAGGATTGTATAAACCTACATCAGGGAAGATAATATTTAAGAAAGATCTAAAAATGTCTTATGTGCCGCAAATAAAAAATTTTAATTCTATTATGAACATTTCCGTTTATAATGTTATTACAATTCCTTTAACGGGTAATTCTATTTTTTCAAAGTTCAAAAAAAATGATTACTTTGAGCATATTGTTTATTTAACTCAAATAAAAGATCTTTTAAATATTCCATTTATAGAACTTTCCGGTGGGCAACAGCAAAGGGTGCTTATTGCAAGAAGTTTATTGCAAAAGCCGAATATTTTATTATTGGATGAGCCCAACACAGGGATTGATTCATTTTCAAGCAATTCATTTTACGAAATATTAAAGAAAATATATGAGACGTATAAATTTACAATAATTATGGTATCGCATGATCTCAATATTATTCCCACAGTATGTGAAACCGTCTTTTGTGTCTATAATGGAGAGGTAAACATTCATTCGGAGCCGAAAAAAGTTTTTGAATGCCCTGTTTTTAATGAAATGTTAGGGAGCAACCTTGAACTTCTTATTCATGGCCATTCTATCCCTCATAGGGTCGTACCGGATCATAAGCATGGGAGAAATAATGGGAATACTTAGTTATGGTTTTTTCATACACAGTTTAATTAGCGGAATATTGATCGGTATATTGGGAACAATATTTTCATTTTTTATTGTAACAAAAAAAATCTCTTTTTTCCCCGTAGGCATTGCACATTCTGCTTTCGGAGGTATTGCATTGGGTATTTTTTTGGGAATATCTCCCATATTTTTTGGTATGGTTTTTTCAATTTCCATGGGACTTTTTTTAACATTTCTATTTTTTAAAAATAAAAATGACATTAATACAATGGTTGGAATATTATTCCCATTTTCAATGGCTATCGGTGTATTTTTAATAAGCCTCAATAAAAGGATCTCCGTTGATATTTTTTCATTTCTATTCGGCAATATTCTGTCCATCACATCCAATGACATTTTACTTTATTCAATTCTATTTATTATTATAATTACATTCTTTATATTATTTTTTAACCGTTTGATATACATTGATTTCGATATGGTAGATGCACAAATAAACGGGATACATATTAAACTATATGAATACCTTTTCAATGGTCTATTGGCAGTAACCATAATGATGTCATTGAAATTATTGGGTATTATTCTTGTCTCTGCATTATTTATCATTCCAGGGGCAATTATTGTAAATATCAAACTTAATTATAAAAAAGGAATTTTTTATGTTATGATTTTAAGCGTGATCATAATTATCGGGAGTTTATTTCTATCATATTTTTTAAATGTGCCCCCGGGTCCCACAATTATCATAATTTATACACTCGTCTTTTTAGGGTTTCAGATCAGTATTCGTAGAGTATCCTAATTTTTGGAAGCACTAACTTTTTATAATTTTGTTACCGTAGTTGTTTCCTCATTGGTACTCGGTATTGTCATATTTGAGTTGCCACCATTAATATTAATAGTACCTTCCTGTTTATTATGAACATTGGCAGTGATCATCAATCCGGTCTTAGAATCAATGTTAAACTCCATATCCATTGTACCTGTAAACGATATAATATAAGTTGTTTTTCCACCTTTCTTACTCATATCCTTCGTAATATTTGAAGTTCCTTCGGCAACGATCTTAACTATACCTTTTTTTATTTTTCCTACCTTATAATTCATTTTAACATTTACCCCTTCTTCTTTATTTTCTTCTTTCCATTTTTCTTTTGAATAAATTTCTTTGTCAGGATAATAGAAAATATAGTTCAATCGCTGAGCTGTTGCAGCATTCCCAAATGTGCCAAATATAAATTGTACAAGTTGCTTCTGATTAACATTTCCAGGTAATTTTACAATGGAAAAGATTTTATTTATCTTGGTATTCAAACCTGTAACTTCTGAGACACCCTTATTATTTACTTGAAAAATAAAATCAGTATTTAATAATCTCTTAAATACCTTTATTGACCCCTCATCATTATTATCGGCTTTATCCGAATTAAAAGTGATCTCTTCCTTACCGGTATTAACACTAAAAATTATTTTTTTAATGGTACCTTTAATAGTAAATACATTGGAATCATTAACAGATTGCACCTGAAATTCATAGTTTATAAGGAAATCTGTAGAACTTTCGGAAAAATCACCCATTCTATTTTGGGAGCTTAAACTCTCGGTAACAATGGAATAAGCAAATGTGTCATTGGGCTTGCCGTTAAATTGCAGTGTAATCTTAGAGACACTTTTATGACTATTCTGAAAAACCAACAACAAGACAATCAAAAACGGTAGAAAATATTTTTTCATATACATCTCCTTTTTTATAATATAACATATTTTTAATAAAAATCAACTATTTAAGAATAGAAATCTCAATTTTGTACTACTTGCCTTAATTTCCTTCAATGTGGGATAGATCTTTTCATAATCATCATATTTAAAAACAATTTCGTAGAAATAATAATCTTTCACTTTATTTATCATGCTTGGCATGGGTCCATATGCCTCAATATTAAAGGCGTCCAATATTAATTTTACTTTTTTCGCATTCTTTAAAATTGTTTCTTCTTTTTTATCTCTAAAAATGATCTTAGCAAGATTCTTAAACGGTGGAAATGATAATTTTTCCCTGACCTTGATCTCAAAATTATAGAACTTTTCATAATCATTGGAAAGAGCATAGGAAATGATCTCATTAGAAGGATTATAGGTCTGTATGATCACTTTGCCTTTATCAACTCCTCGCCCCGATCGGCCGGCAACTTGGGTTAAAAGGGAATAAGCTCGTTCGGATGTCCTGAAATTGGGGATAGAAAAAAGGATCTCTGTAGATATAACACCAACTAATGTAACATTTGAAAAATCAAGTCCCTTAGCTATGATCTGTGTTCCCAAAAGAATATCAATGGTGCCCGCCTTAAATTTACTGAATATCTCTTGAACCTTGAGAATATCTCTTGATACATCTTGATCCAATCTTGCAATACTGAAATTCGGAAAAATCGTTTCTAATTTCTCTTCCACCTGCTCTATTCCCAAACCACGCCAGCTTAAATGATAATTTCCGCATTGAGGACACTTCTTGGGAATAGGATAGTTCTTGCCGCAATAATGACATACCAAACTGTTTGAATCTTTGTGATAGATCAAGGGGACATCACAGCTTTCACATTTAAAAACATAACCGCATTTATTACATCTAATGTTCCTAAAAAAACCCCGTCTATTATAAAAAAGCATGACTTGTTTATTTTCATTAACCGTTTTTTCTACTGCATCCTTTAATCTTCTTGATAAAATATAATCTCGCTCTTCGGACATATTCACAATTTCAATATTAGGCATGGAAGAACCCTTAACGGCTCGCTGTCCCAGAAAAAAATGATTGACTTTATTATTTTTTACATTATAAAAAGTTTCTAAAAGTGGAGTAGCAGAAATGAATATAAGAGGGATTCCCATTGCCTCTGCAACTGTTCTTGCAATGTAAATTCCGTTATAATACGGCTCTTGCTGATCCTGATTATAGGAATCATCTTGAAATTCATCCATTACAATTAAGCCAATATTTTTATAAGGAAGAAAAAATATTGAACGAGGACCAATGAGTATATCGAAATTGCCGGCTCTAATAGTTTGATTGACATTTTTTCTCTCCACCTGTGTCAATTTACTATGATAAACAATGACCTTCGAACCAAAATAGGATTTAAAAAGAGCGGTTATTTGAGGGGTAAGAGAGATCTCGGGAACACCAATAAGCACCTTTTTACCCTTATTCACCGCTTCAATTGCATTACGAAAATAAACCTCGGTCTTTCCGCTACCCGTAACTCCGCTAATAAGAAATTCCTTATATTTCCCTTTTTCAATAGCAGCGGTTATCTTTTCATACGCTTCATTCTGATCGGATGTAAGTTTCTCTACCTGTTTTTGCCTCAAACACGGGTCGAGATAAGAATCCATAATATTTTCAAAGTATTTGAATTCTAATATTCCCGCTTTTTCCAGTTTATTCAGATCTTTTTTTACAGTATGGAACTTTTTCCGAATAAAGGTAAAGGGACACCAATTTTCATATCTATCCAAAAATTGAATGATCTTTTTTTCATCAGCATTTAATTCAATTTTTTTTCCCGGATCCTTCATTTGAATATAGAGTATTTTTGAGGTCTTATTTTCCTTATACCTCTCTTTTACTTCCAGCAAACCTTCTTTCACCATGGAATTCAATAAATATGGGAGACCTTTCCATTTTATAAATCTCTGAACACCTTTTCTCGTATATTCTTTATCTATAAGTAGGTTAAGTATCTTTCTTTTTATTTCCTTTAATTTGTTGTCGTTAAGAGATTCTTTCCCTTTTTCCGATATTTTATAATATTTTTTTACATCTTTTGTATCGCTGATCTTCATAAAAAAATATGAAGGCCCTGCGGAATTTAAGAACCTTTTGTATAGAATATGACCTAATTTAAGTTGTAATGGGGTTAAAGATCCTTCTTTAAGAATAAACACTATATCTTTAATTTCAAAATTAACTTCTTTTTCTTCTATATCAACAATAACCCCAATCTTTTTCATTGGACCAAATGGAACCATTACAAAATCCCCTGGTTTTGGGGATAATTTATCAGGAATTCTATAATCAAAATATTTATATACAGGAATATTAATTGCTATCTTTGCTATTCTCAATGATTATCCCCAGTTTTTTGATCTTTTTGAAAAAATTTGATCTATCAAGACCTAATTCCCTGGCAGTTTTTGAAATATTGTTATCATTCTTTTTTAAAGCATTTTTTATATAATACTTTTCAAACTCTATGCGCGCTTCGTTCAAAGATAATTCCGTATTAAATTCCTTTACCAATTCTTCATTCATTGGTAGTGTATCTTTATTGATCACACCATTTTGAGAAAAGATTACTAACTTTTCTGCGAAATTTTTTAGCTCCCTTATGTTCCCAGTCCAATTATTATTTATTATATACTCCATGAGCCATTTCTCCATATGGAGTTCCTTTTTCCCATAATCTTGAGAAAATAACTGCATGAAGTGCTCAAAGATGGGTATAATATCATCTTTCCTCTGCCTAAGCGGTAGAATATTAACTTCAACTACATTTAATCTGTAATAAAGATCTTCTCGGAATTTGCCGCCTTTTACCATTTCTTTTAGATTTTTATTGGTTGCAGTAATGACGCGGGCATCAATGGGGATCACCTTCTCACTACCTAAACGTTCGATCTTTTTATCCTGTAATGTCCTTAAAATTTTTGCTTGTGTATTTAGGGACATATCACCGATCTCATCAAGAAAGATGGTCCCTTCGTTGGCAAGCTCAAACTTACCCCTTTTCATTTTATAGGCATTTGTAAATGCACCCTTTTCATAACCGAATAGTTCGGCTTCTATTAGCTCATCAGGTATAGCAGCTGAGTTTACTACAATAAACGGCTTATCTTTTATTGCCGATTGAAAATGCAGATTTTTAGCAAAAAGTTCTTTCCCAACACCGCTTTCCCCTGTTATCAAAACGCTGCTTCTTGTATCTGATAATGTTTTTATTAGTTTCTTTAAATATTCGGTATGCTTTGATTTTCCAATAAACTTAATTTGATCATTGGGTAAAAACAACTTTTTTCTATTTCTTTTACTCTTCTCAATAGCATGTTCTACTGATAAGATAATACGTTCGATTGATGGGGGTTTTTCTATAAAATCATAAGCACCTTTTTTAATGGCGGACACAGCAAGGTCAATATTACCATATCCTGTAACGATAATGACCTCCGGTGGATATTCATAATTTTTCTTTATAAATTCTAAAAAATCAATCCCTTCTCCATCATATTCAAGATTAACATCTAGAAGTACCACGGATATTAATTCATTATGAAGAATATTTTTAGCTGTTTTTATATCTGCAGCTGCGAAGGGTTCCCAACCGTTATCTCTAATAATATCAGATAAGATCTTTTGTATGTTTTTTTCATCATCAACTACTAATATTTTCATATTTTATTATACCGCTTTTTAATTTTTTTTCAAAATCAATTGTCATTATATTTGAATCTCAAAGAAATATAATAACCACAGAACAGAATACAGTTGACAATGCCTGCCTGTGCGTGTCCGCACGCAGACAGGGAGAATTGAGAATTAAAAGGCAAAAAAGAATATAATTACCACTGAGGACACAGAGGTTAAAGAAAATACAATAAATCCTCTCAACCTTGAACCTTGAACGGCTCTTTTGTCATTCCGGGCTTGACCCAGAATTTAGTTATTTTTGGTTCGGAATTTGTGGTTTGTGTTTTTTCTACTATTCACTATTCACTTTTTACTATTTACTGCATTATAACTTTTCAACCTTTTTAACCTTTCTACTTTTGAACCGGCATTTATATAATTGTTAACTCAATTTCTTACTATTAACTATTTTTATATTTCTCAAATAATGTGATTTTTATCACCAAATATTGAATATTTTTTCTTGAATAATATTATTTTTTTATTATAATATAGCTAAGGAATTAACAATGGAAGTTAAAGGAACTGCAATTAAAAATACAAAGGATTGGGTAATAAAAAATTATAGTGAGCAAATCTGGGTAGAAATTTTAAATGAGCTTCCCAAATCTCTTTTTTCCTATATACATGATGGTACTGTTTTCAGTGGACAATGGTATCCATTCGCCTTATTTGAATCACTAAATAAGATAATAATCAATAAAATTGGCAAAGGAGATGATAAAATAATATTCAAGGCAGCGCAAGAAGGTGCCAGAATGAACCTCAATGGTATATACAAGATATTTATGAAGATAGCAAAACCCGCCTATGTTGCAAAAAAAGCTGCTCTTCTCTACAATCAGTTCTATAACTTCGGTAAAATGGAGGTTTCATCCCTAAAAGAGAGAGAATATATCTTTACATTGAACTTTGTTGATAATATTCCCATACTTTTTGACAGAATAGCGGGTTATATGGAAGGAGTACTAATGGAAACCCATGTGAACAATCCGAAAGTGACCTTTACATATGATCCCTCTGCACAAAGAGCAACTTTCATAGCAAGATTTTAAAAACAATATTTCTACTAGATAACCCCCTCTGAATGACTTTTTGTATAAATATTAATGATGTTTTCTATTCCCCGTAATAAACAGGCTTTTTCTGGAAAAAGAAACAACTAAATTGG
>CAYVPX010000037.1:0-11324 GCA_964453935.1 uncultured bacterium
GTTAAAGGATTTCATTAATGAGAACAATGTGGAGATCGTTGTTTTGACCGTACCTTCAAAGGCGGCGAAATCCATTTTTAAAAAGATAAATTATGAAAAAATAAAAGGAATATTGAATTTTACCTCTGCCATATTGCCGTGCGAGGGTAAAAGAATATATATAAGGAATATTGATCTTTCAAGGGAGCTTGAATTGATCTCATTCTGCATGAATAGATGTTTAAAAAAGGAGGCTTAATGAAAGTTTCTAAATTTTTCTTCTCATTCATTGTATTTTTTATTATCTGGCTGGGGCTTACCATGCCCATTAACACACAAGAGATAATAGTAGGTGCAGTGGTGAGTATTTTTGTTTCGTTGTTAGCGTATTCTCACATTGCTACGGGAATAGATGCTTTATATCCATGGCGACTTCTTATCCTGCTTATTTACGTGCCATTCTTCATTTATAAGATGATCATGGCAAATATTGAGCTTGCTTTGATCATTATTAATCCGAAACTGCCTATTAAACCCGCAATCTTAAAAGGGAAAACGATTTTGAAGAAGAACTCATCAAAGATCTGGCTTGCCAACTCCATAACTCTCACACCGGGAACCCTTACTGTTGATATAAAGGGTGATGATTTCTATATTCATTGTGTAAAGCCAAAAGAAGAAACAAGAGAGTGGCTGGAAAAAGGGGTATTGCACCCCTTTGAAAAGTTCTTAAAAGGAGGTATCGATGGCAATAAGTAATACGATTTTATGGTTCTGGGTAGGAATTCTTGCAATTGGCATTATCCTTGTTTTTATTAGAATGATAATAGGACCCGGAACGGCAAATAGAGCCATGGCGCTGGATACATTAACAACTGTCACAACGTCATTATTAATGATAATATCAATAAAGCTACATAATCCATTTTTCCTTGATGTTGCCATTGTCTATGCTATCCTTGCTTTTGCGTCGGTTATAATTATAGCCCGTTATATAGAAAAAGGAGTATAAGATGGTTTGGTCAATAATTGGAATTGTTTTTATTTTTATAGGGGTCTTGTTTTCGATGCTCAGCGGGTTAGGAATATTAAGGATGCCGGATATATTGAACAGATTACAGGCAGGAACAAAGGCTTCAACACTCGGGTTGTTATCTGTATCCATTGGGGGGATCTTTCTTTTTCCCCAAGCATGGTTCAAATTTGTTTTCATTGCCATATTCGTTATTGCAACTAATCCCATATCTTCGCACAATCTCGCCAGAGCGGCACATTCAAGCAATGGTGAGAACAAAGAAAAATTAATCTTATACAAAGATGAATTGAAAAAAGGAGAGAAAAAATGAATCCATGTGAATTTTGTATACCGTTTATTATCCTTTTAACATGGATTGCGGCTATATATGTAATTTTTTCAAAAAAGATCATGTATTCTGCAATTGTTACAGGTTTTATTTCTCTGATCGCATCAGTGCTGTTTTTATTAATGAAGGCACCTGATGTTGCATTAACGGAAGCATCAATTGGTGCAGGTCTTACATTAGCCATCTTTGTCTTTGCCATAAGAAAGATAGAACAAAAGGAGAAGAAAGATGGAAAACATTAGACCTTCTCGAACAATTTTTGGAATACTATTGGTATTGTTTATCGGTTTTGCTTTTTATAAAGGGATAACTGATAAGAACGGAAAACCTCTTATCGGAAAAACCAAAACAAATGATAGAGTATCTTATAATTTCATTGAAAAGAATGTTCATCGTTCAAGGAATGTTTCTGTTAAAAATTTCTCTGATATAAAGGTTCCATATAGACTGGGAGATAGAAAATTAGAGGACGGTACTGCAAATATTGTTACCTCTATCGTTGTTGACTACAGAGGGTTTGATACGCTCGGCGAGGTAATGGTGCTTTTCACTGCCCTGACGGGTTTTTTAATGATCTTCCCTCATGTTAAGAGGAAAGAAAAACTTTCAAAACCCAGTTTTATTGTAAAAAATGGACTTGTTCCACTTTATTTAATATCCCTTCTGGTAGGTATATATATTGTTTTCCACGGGCACTTGACACCGGGCGGTGGTTTTGCCGGCGGCGCGGTAATTGCCACAGGATTGCTATTACTTCTCATTGCACAATTCCGGGTCAATGAAAAACTTCTTTCTGTGCTTGAAACAATAGCAGGATTATCTTTTTTAACTATTGGGCTATTAGGATTGATCTTAAAGGGATCTTTTTTGCAGAATTTTTTAAATCCCGGTCCCCTGGGGAATCTATTTTCTTCGGGAATTGTAATATACATTAATCTTGTTATCGGATTAAAAGTAGCATCGGAATTGGGTTCGCTTATCAACCGATTCACAGAGGAGGAATAAATGTTCTGGTTATTTCTAATAGGCTCCATTGGTCTTGTGCTTATCGGTGTTTTCGGACTCATAACAAGAAGTCATTTAATAAAGCTGTTATTGTCCCTGAATATTATTGAAACGGGTATAAATCTTACCATGATTGTTCTCGGTTATCAATCTGGTGGCAAGGTTCCTATTATATATAGATTACTTGATATCACAAAACCTGTTAATTTTGTTGACCCGTTACCCCAGGCACTTGTTCTCACATCAATTGTTATTGGTCTCGGAACAACTGCTCTTGCATTGATACTTATTGTCAATTATTATTATAAAACAGGAAAGTTAACCTTGGAAAAGAGAGATAATGAAAAGGAGGAAATAGATGAATAGTATAGTTTTATTGATCGTACTTCCTCTTGTATTTGCATTTTTGATCCCAATATTTAAAAATATTGGTAAATATGCCTCAAAGATCGTAACTATTATTTCAATGTTGACAGGACTTTCTTTGGCAATCTATTTTTTTGCTACATTGCAATTCCCTGTGAAAGTGATATTGGGCGGATGGAAACCACCATTCGGCATAGTGTTGGTGGGAGATCAATTATCACTGTTCTTTGTGATGGTAGTATATATTCTTGCATTTTTAAACCTTTTCTTTTTTGATAAAAGTTTTAAGGAACATGCCAAATTCTATACATTATATAATATAGCAATTGCGGGAACATCGGGGATGATTCTTACCGGAGATATTTTTAATATGTTCGTTTTCATTGAGATCACCGGCATTGCACTGTATTCTCTCATTGCTTATTCAGGTAAGGTATCCGCATTAAAGGGCAGTATAAAATATTTGCTCATCGGGTCAATGGCTTCGCTATTCTTATTATTGGGCGTAATATTGGCTTATCATATATTCGGCAGCTTGAACCTTGCACATATCGCTTCAAGATTTTATCGGATTCCAAATAATCTGAGATTTCTCATACTTTCGCTGATCTTTACCGGATTCTTTGTAGAAGCAGAGATATTTCCATTCAATATGTGGGCACCCAATGCATATAAAGGTGCTAATATACCTGTTGCTACACTGCTTGCAGGTATTGTTTCCATCGCCGCGGGCTATCTTCTGTTTAGATTCAGATATCTTTACGGCGGTATGAGATCTTTCGGCAGCATGCTTATATGGTTCGGTGTTACCACTGTTGTTATCGGAGAATTTTCAGCGTTCTTTACATTTGATCTGAGAAAGATACTTGCATTTTCCTCAATAGGTCAAATGGGGCTTATCCTTATAGCGGCTGGAATAAGCACAAGGTTATCTATATACGGCGGATTTTTCCAAATATTATCGCATTCTCTTGCTAAGATGCTCCTATTCCTGTTGGCAGGCTTCATAATCTATGAAACGGGGACAGGTGATGTTAAAAAGATGGAGGGATTTGGTAAAAATCATCCTTATTTAACGGGTATGTTTTTGATAGGTGCACTATCACTCGCAGGTGTCCCCGGATTAATGGGATTCTGGGGTAAATTCAATATTGTAGGCGGTGGTATAGCAGCAGGACAGATCATTCCAATATCATTTGTGCTCCTTGCAGCAATCGCTGAAGGTGTTTACCTTATGAGGGTTGTTTTCTATCTTTTCAAAACAGATGAAGAGAAGACCCTGGAAAGAAAAAAGATCCCCGTAGGTTATTTAATAGTATTAATACTCTTATCCATTACTATTATAGGTATAGGCGTATATCCGCAACTACTCAATAAAGTTCTCAACAATGCTACGGATATAATTATGAATAGCGGCAGCTATATCCGCATGGTTTTAGGTTAAAGGAGGAAATGATGATAGCAACATTCGGTACAATTGTTATCTCAGGTATATTGATCTCCCTTATAATTTGGTTGTTTTTTAGAGAAAATAAGGTAATTTCATGGATACTTTTTATTTTATATACCGGATTTTCCTTTGTCTTACTACTAAGATTATACGGGCAATGGCAATATTATGAAGCATTTAAAAATATTATGTATTTAGGTAATATTAAAATAAAATTCACTTTACAGAATAATATGCTTGGATGGGTCTTTGCCATATTAATATTCGGAATTTCATTTTTTAACGGGTTATTTTCTTTAGGATTCTCAAAAAGTAAATACTCAAAAAATATTGTTCCACTGTGGACCTTAATTCTTTCAGCATCCATCTTAATATTATTTGCTAAGGATTTCATACTTTTCTTTATTGGCTGGGAATATTTGACCTGGCCGGTCTTTTTTATAGTAAATCAAGGAAAGAAAAAGTTTTATTCAGATGCTATGTATTATTTTGCTCTTAATGTACTGGGCGGAATGGCATTAATGCTTGGAATTTGGATGGTTTTTAAGAATACTCAAACACTTGATATTAGGGCATCTATTTCTATTCTTCTCTCTCATAAAGCCAGTATCCATACATTCTGGTTATTGACACCGTTCTTTATTGCATTCTTAGTAAAATCAGCTGCCTATCCTTTTCATGTTTGGGCACCTAGAGCACATAGTTCGGCGCCGGCAGATTTCAGTCCTTTCATTTCGGGAATAATGATAAAATTCGGTATTTTCGGAATACTATTGTTTCTTTATCCCCTTTTATCAAAAGGGTTTATTTCCGGAAGTTATCACGGAGTTCCTACAACAGCATATTTTCTTTCATGGTTAGGAATAATTACATCAGTAGTAGCAACCGTATTAGGTTTTTCAGAAAATAATATGAAAAGATTAATGGCATATTCATCTGTTGCAAATGTTGGATATATTTTAACAGCAATTTTTTTAATTACCCCGCTTGGAATAGAAGCTGGTATTTTTCATACCATAAATCACATGATCTTTAAGGTCATTATATTTATAACCCTTGCTGCGGTTTATTTTAGGACAGGAACTGCCGATATGAGTAAACTTGGTGGTATGGCTTATAAAATGCCCATAACATTTATGACATTTTTAATTGGAATTATTGCAGCAGCAGGTGTTTTTCCCATGAATGGTTTTGCATCAAAATGGATCATCTTTCAGGCAATATTGGAAAAGCATTTTTATCTAATGGCGGTTGCAATGTTCTTTGCCTCAACAGGTGCATTCTTGTATCTGTATAGAGCGCTGCATTCCATATTCTTGGGACAGATCAAACCCGAGCATAGAGAAAGCGTAAAAGAAGTTCCGTTCTTAATGCAAATACCCATGTGGGTGGGAATGATCGTAATATTGGCGATTGGTGTCTTCCCCGGATTGGTATTAAAACCTTTGATTCCATTTTTTCATTCCATTGGATTACCATCAAAATATATATTAACTTCTTTGTCTAAATTACCCGGTTCATTCGGTCAACTCAATACGTTGAATGCCATGATAATTTTTTCTTTTTCCGCCATATTGGTTACCATCCTGTTTTTTGTTGTCGCGAAGCATCATAAAAAGCCATTTATGGATAATTATACGGCTGGTGAAGATCCGAAGGATTGGGGAGTAGATGAAAACAGATATCAATTCGCATATGGTTTTTATCAACCCTTTGAAAAGAAATTTCTGCCGTTTTTCAAGCACTCGGTTGATATGTTCTGGCAATACTTTGGTTTCTATACAAAGCACCTGGGAGAATGGTTCAATAATATATTTAAAGATGATAATAATTTTGCCTACATTGCCGTTATCGGCATTGTCATCGTTTTCATATTCGGAGGTTTTGCCCTATGATCTTTTTAATACTATTAAAAGCGTTTCTTATTACATTATGGGTTATCTTTATAGGACTTTTATTTTTAGGTATTGGCAGGAAGATCACTGCAAGGATCCAGAAAAGATACGGTCCTCCGTTCTATCAGCAATTTATTGATGTGATAAAACTTTTGGCAAAAGAATCGATCTGGCATCACTGGATAATGATACTAGGAGCAATAATGGCATTGGGCGGTTTGATCGCCACGGCTTTACATGTTCCCATTGCAGGTATACTACCGTATGATTCAAACGGACCCATATTTTTGGTGCTCTATTTATCTGCTATTGGATATTTGGGAATGGCAATGGGAGTGTCTGCATCGGGTAACCCCAATGCGCCTTTGGGTATTGGCAGGGCATTGGCATTGATGCTTGGCTATGAGATACCCTTCGCAACTGTTCTGATCATATTTATGGGTATCACAAAAAGTTCATATTTCTTAAACATTGCCCAAAGTCAAGCCGGAGGAATAATGCATTGGAATTTTATCCGATACCCGTTTGCTTTTCTTGGTGCGGAGATTGCCGTTCAGGCAATGATGGCTGAAAAGCCCTTTGATCAAATGATAGCTCCTGCTGAAATAGCATCAGGTCCATTGGTTGAATGGCCCGGAAAATTCATGGGCTTGGGAATGATACAAATGTCGGTTTCTGTTTTTATTGAAACAGCCATTATGACCAACCTATTTTTAGGACCAACAAATAGCATACTTGATTTTACATTAAAACAATTCGGGATATATTTCATTGCACTTTGTATAAATGCCGTGATGCCGAGATTTAAAATAGAAAATGCAATAATTTATCTTTGGACGGTACCTTTGAGTTTAGGATTATTGCAAATGTTCATAACCTTCGTGTTATAGGAGGACAATATGTTAGAAGAGATACAAAAAAATAGAGAAGAGAGACAATCAGCGTGGGAAAAAGTCATAAATTATTTCAGAAAAAGATCTCTCTGGATGTTGCATTACTGTACAGGATGTGGGGCAATAGAACTTCCTCCTACTATGACTTCCAGATGGGATATGGAGCGTTTTGGAATTGCTTCCATGGCAACCCCCCGTCAGGCAGATATCTTATTGGTAACCGGTTATGCTTCCCAGAAAACCATTAAGAGGTTGATCTATACCTATGAACAAATGCCCAATCCCAAATGGGTCCTCGGTTTTGGTTCGTGCACTATTAACGGTGGGATCTACTGGGATTCATATAATGTAGTTAATAAATTAGATCGGTACATTCCCGTTGATCTCTTTATTTCGGGATGTATGCCAAGACCAGAGGCAATTTTGTCGGGAATGAAAAAATTGCAGGACATGATACAAAAAGGTGAAGCAAAGGGGTATGAGAGGTACAAGAAAAATTATGAGTGGTATAAAAAAAATCAGAGAGAACTATTGGAAAGAGAAACACCTTTTTTGGATGGAGGTGAAAAATGAAGATAAAGAAGATACTTAAAACGATAAAAAAGGAATTTTCATATATTAAATATGAGGTTCAGGAAGAGCAGCAGGCAAGAGTATATGTGAAGAAAGAAAATTTCCTGAACATACTTGTCTATTTGAACAATAATGGATTCGAGCACCTTGCCAACATATTTGCCATTGACTGGATAGATAATAAGGAATTTGAAGTGAATTACAATCTTTGGTCCTATACTGAGAAAATATCCATTATTGTAAAGGTAAGAATTCCAAGGGATAATCCCAAAATACCTACAGTGCTGAATATTTGGGATCATGCTCAGGTATATGAAAGAGAGGTTCATGAATTTTTCGGAATAGAATTTATTGGTAACCCCGATCTTTCACCATTATTTTTGCATAATTGGAAGGATCTTCCACCAATGAGAAAGGATTTTGACACGGAGGCATTCTCAAAAAAGGCATTTGATGTCGGCGAAAGGGAGGGTGAAAAATGATCGATAGATTTACAGAATTAAGAAAAATTGCTCAAAAAGACGGACATGTTTTATATGATATCTTCTTTGGACCCAATCACCCGGGCATGAATGGTAATTTCGGATATGTACTTGACATGGTGGGTAGCCAAGTCGTAGATGTACGATTAAATGCAGGGCAATTGCATCGAGGATTTGAAAAACTTATGGAAAAGAGATTATGGGTTCAAAATTTTTCACTCATTCCCCGTGTTTGCGTAGTTGACCCCGATCCTAATGAGGTGGCATATGCAACAACTGCAGAAAAAATTGCAGGTATTGATATACCCAAAAGAGCAAAATATATTAGAACAATAACGCTTGAAATGTCGAGGATGTCATCTCTCTTAATGGGGATGGGTTCTGTTGGCGGTGCCACGGGACTTTATACTATTATGTATTGGATGCTTGCGGATAGAGATTATATTTTAGATATGTTCGAATGGCTTACAGGTGGTAGGGTTTACCATATTTTCAATTTGATCGGGGGTGTGAGGAGAGATTTGCCTGAGGGCTGGACTGACAAAATATTAGAACTTATGGATTATTTTGAAAATAAACTCAAGGAATATGACCACCTTCTTTACAATAATCCAATAATAGTTAAAAGATTGGAGGGATTATCACCCATTACAGGTGATGAAGCAAAGAAATGGGGTGTTACGGGACCTAATCTAAGAGCAACAGGCGTGAGTTCCGATATTCGTGTTGATTATCCCTATGCTGCGTATGATAAGGTTGAAGTAAATGTACCTATTCAAGACAATGCCGCGGGCGATGCTTTGGCAAGAGCAATTCAGGTAAGGTTGGAATTTGAGGAAAGCATAAATATTATCAGAAGGGCTATCAAGCAATTACCAAAAGGACCGGTGAGAGTAAAGATCGGAAATCCGTTAAAATTGAGAATTCCAAAAGGCGAAGCATATACAAAAATCGAGTCTTCAAAAGGGGAATTCGGCTATTATATTGTATCTGACGGTGGAATAAAACCTTATAGGGTCTCTGTTAGAGGTCCATCATTACCTGTTGGATTATTTCTTTGTAAAAGAGATCTGCCGAAAATAAGAATTGAAGATGTTGCCCTGTGGATGAATACATATAGTATTTGTGCACCGGACTTTGACAGATAGGAGGTAAAAATGGCTATTGAAAATAAAAATATACTATCTCCCTTTAAAGCATTAAAAAACCTTTTTAAGAAACCTATTACGGTGAGATTTCCAAAAGAAGATCTGAATGTATTTCCTATTCCCGGTGTATCGCCGAATTATAGGGGTTTACATACCAATGATCTGGAAAAATGTATCGGTTGCGGAACGTGTTCTGATATTTGTCCCACAGATGCAATTAGAATGGTGGATTACGATTCGGTTCCGAAAGAAGGGGAATTACCGAGAAGACCTGTTATTGATTACGGGAGATGCTGTTTTTGCGGATATTGTGTAGATGTCTGTACTACGGGATCATTATCAATGTCAAGGGATTATATACATATTGTTCCGACACCCCAAGTAAAGAATCCGGATAAGGAAGTTACGCTTATCAAAAATAGTTTTATAATAAAACCTAGCGAAGAACATTCTGAAAATATAGGCTATTTCACGCCGGATAAATATAGCTGGCTTGACCTTGAAAGAGTAAAAATGGAAGGGCTGCATACTGAAGAAAGAAATGATTCCTTTATTGAAATAGTAAAGGGATTTTCAAAAGAACAAGCGGAAAAGGAAGCATCAAGATGTGTAGAATGCGGTGTTTGTACCGAAACTTGCCCGGCACATATGAATATCCCTGAATACATTCATGCAATTTGGGATCATGATCTAAAAGAATCGGTACGAGAAATTTATAAGACCAATCCACTTCCCAATGTTTGCGGGCGTGTCTGTACACATAAGTGCGAAACCGTTTGTTCGCTTTCACATAGAGGTGAAGCTGTAGCCATTCGCTGGTTGAAAAGATATGCAGTTGATAATCTTGATTATGAAGATGTGAAAAAAGTTGCCGCTCACGGGGCAATAAAAGCAAAGAATAAGAAGATATCCATAATTGGTTCCGGGCCAGCTGGATTAAGTGCAGCATATTATTTATCCTTAATGGGATACAAAATTACAATATATGAAAAAATGCCCCTTGCAGGCGGTATAATGAGATATGGTATTCCCAATTATCGTTTACCGGATAAAGCATTGGATAAAGATATAGACGCAATAACCCAATTGGGCGTTAAGATCAAAACAAATACTGAGGTAGGGAAAGATATAACAATAGATGAGCTCAAGAAAAATTCGGATTATGTTATTTTAGACACAGGATTTGATGAAGGTAGATCGGTTCTGCCAAAGGACATTAAATCATCACATATTCATCAAGCAATGGAATATTTACCTTTGATATCAAGAAATGAAGAAATAGAATTACAGGAAAAAATAGTTGTAATAGGCGGCGGAAATGTTGCCTTTGATATTGCAAGAAGT
The DNA here is from genome assembly GCA_964453935.1 of uncultured bacterium. Lineage (GTDB taxonomy): Bacteria > AUK180 > AUK180 > AUK180 > AUK180 > AUK180. The sequence continues at coordinate 10,500 of CAYVPX010000037.1, forward strand.
TTATCCAGATTACAAAGAAATAAATTCGGCAAGGTTGATATTACCCTTGTATGCCTTGAAAGCAGGGATATTATGCCCTCAGATGAAGAGGAAATAGTTGAAGGTCAAGAGGAAGGTATAAAGGTTTTCCCGGCATTCGGAAATGCAGATATTAAACTGAACGGTGACAAAATAGAATCAGTTACTTTTCAATCCTGTACACAGGTATTTGATGAAGAGCATAGATTCAACCCTAAATTTGATATCACAAAGACTAAAACATTTAAGGTTAATGAAGTCATAGAAGCTGTTGGGCAGGCACCTAATTATAAGTATTTAGACAAATATAAAAATGAAATTGAATTCAGAGGTCCAAGAATAGTTACAGACGAGAATGGAAAGACCAAACTTGATTGGTTATATGCATGCGGAGATATTGTAAAAGGACCCGATGTAATAAACGGTATCCAGACCGGACATAATGTAGCAAAAGCAATAGACGATATAAGCAATTGATCGTAGGGGGCGTTCGTGAACGACCCATTTGAAGAATGAATATTAAATAGTAAATAGTTAATAGTAAATAGTAAATAGTTAATAGTAAATAGTAAATAGTTAATAGTAAGTGGTAAAAATCGCAGGGTAAATCTTTTTGTTACCCGAGATATTTTTCGTAAAAGGTTTCTCAAAAAGGTGATCTCTGGTATTTTCGTATTTTCGTAATTACGAAAATACGAAAATAGTTCTTATCTTTAGAAAACATTAAGATAATGTCCTGATAATATTAAACCTTAAACACTTTTTAGCAAATATATTTGTTATTTTAATATTTTAATTTAAATTGGA
>CAYVPX010000038.1:0-11307 GCA_964453935.1 uncultured bacterium
CTGGAATGAATGAAATGAGATTGCGACGGTCATTTCATTCCCTCGCAATGACTTTCTGTTTTAAAACTCTCAACTCTACATTCTCAACTTTCAACTGGATTAGTGCTCTGTGGTTATTCCATTTCTATGAGATTGCGACGGTCATTTCATTCCCTCGCAATGACTTTTTCCCTGCAATTGTCAATTGAAGAAGGTTCAAAAGTCACAAAGTCCCAACCTGGCACCTATGAGAGCAAAAACAGCAACCTCTGTTCTTAATGTTGCAGGTGAAATATTTACAGGGATGAAACCTTTTTCCTTCAAAATAGTTTCTTCATCCTCTGTAAGCCCACCTTCGGGACCAATGATCACAGTTATTTCTTTGTAATTTTCAGCACCTTTTATGAATTCATTCTCCGTCATTGAACCGTAATAACCTGCACCGAATACTTTAATATCATTGAACCTTTCAAGATATCTTAATTCAGGTAAATAGGGATTTCCACTTTGCTTCATAGATTCTTTTAATAAATTGGCATCATTTTCATTGATCTTTCTATTTATATCACTGTTTTTACAAGGAAAGAAAATAATCTCCTTTACGGGAAAAGAGGTTATATTTCTCAATATGAACCTGTGTGCATGCTGTTTAACGAACGGTAAATAAACATGTACATTCGGTAACCATTTTACTTTCTCTATTGTATCAATATCAATGTACTTACCTTTGAATATCCCATAGCCCACATTACCTTTGCCATCTAATATTCGTATATGTTCACCATCTTTTAAACGCAGAACTTTTATATGTTTGAGTGCATCCTTTTTCAGGTCAATTCGTTTACTTATGTTCTCAATGAATATATTATGAATTTTCATCTACCTTGAAACCAATATTTCCCTTTCCTTTTATCCCCTTTATCTGGATCTCCCCAAATTGTTTTTCATAATCTGCGACCCTCTGTTCCAACGCCTTAGTAAGTATCTTAACGTTTTTAGGGTTCATTATGATCCTTGAATTTATCTTTGCAACCGGCGTTCCGGGTAATATTCTTGCAAAATCAAAGATAAACTCTATGTCGTTAAATAGAATATTTACAATATTGGCGTATTCACCGCCACCAACCTTTTCATCCAATTTAAATTCAATTTTTTGTTCTTTCATTTTTTCTTCTCCTTTACTTTAAAATAGAAAATAATGCTATTTGCAAAGTCATTCGCACTTTGCGGACCATTTGCCGTTATAATATTTTTACTTTTTATTATTCCCTGATTGCAATATATAACATTATTATTTTTAAATATCTTGACTGTTTCAAATGTTCTAAAACAGGTTGCTGCCTTGCCCTTCAAAACGCCTGCGTTTATAAGTACTATGGGACCGAAACAAATCGCAGCAATGAGTTTATTCTTATCATTGAATTCTCTAACTTTATTTTGGAGTAATTTATTATTCCAAAGAAATTCCCTCGTTCCCGTACCTCCTATAATGATTATGCCGGCATAATTTTTAACCTTGATCTCCTCAATGGTATGCTTAACATTTTCTTTGTATTTACCACTCATATCTAAAAAAATACCCTTCTCGGTTGAGAACACGTCAAAAGCAATATTATTTTTTGTAAACACCTTCTTTACGGGGATCAATTCTTTCTTCTGAAAATCCCCGGGGGCAATCACTATTGCAAGTCGGGTTGCAAATAATGAAATTGTAACCATAAAAAGAAAAAAAGTAATTATTTTTTTCATATTCACTCCCAATAGAATATTATACCACTTTCAGGGTAAATATACTTATTTTTTGCTATTGTTAATTTAATTTCATTTTTGTTTTTTTTACTGTTTATTTTTAAATTTTTCCCTGTAAAAAAGGAAAAATAGTTCATTTTTTTTGAATTTACACTAAATTTTAATAAGGCATTTTTTGTAAAATCGGAAAAATAGACAGGGAACACCCTGTACTTTTTCGGATAATAGGTTTCAAATGTCATTGATATATCAAACAGATTCCTTATTTTCAACCTTTTCCCAATGTGAAATTCTAAAAGATCATCTTTTAATATCTTTCTATAATTTTTGATCTTTTCACCGTCAATACTTATACTTTTCAAATTGAAATCGGTTTCCTTTATGTTACTTTTCTGCATAAACCACCTGTAAATAAAGTGCTTATCGTGCATCATCTTTTCTAATCTTTCATTATTATTGGTAACACCGAGCATAATATTAGATGAGTTTATCCATTTTTTAAAAGAGATATGTATAATAGCCCTATAAAATTTTTCATTAAGATCTACAAGCTTAACATCATAAACAAAATTATCCCTAAAATGATCATAAGCATTACCGAAAAGATTTTTTAAATATTTTTCAGCAAGTTGTTCCTTGAGATCTCTCGAAAGATCCAGTCCGTATTCATCTTCCAAAATTTTTGTAACACTACTATTTTCAAGTGATTTTTCAAAGAACTTCTCATTATAGCTCTTAGCTATTGTGCTTTTTCTTTTATATTTATAGAGTCTTAATGACCTTTTTCCAATAGATGTCAAAACTTCATAATTTATGGTACCAAGGATCTCTGCCCAAGCATCGGCATCAATACAATTTTGATTTTGACAACCTATTAAGGTAGCAATATCACCTTTTTCAATGGCTTCAATACTATCCGTTAAGTCGATCATGAACATATCCATTGAAATATTTCCGATAATTGGGAACTTTTGTCCTTTCACAATGACCTCTCCTCTATTGGATAATGCTCTGAAAACACCATCAGCATAACCCAATGGAATTATACCGATCCTTGACCTGCGTTTCACCTTGAATGTTGAGCCATAAGAGATATATGCGCCTTTTTTATAATCCTTTATTAAAACAATTCTGCTATAAAATGACATAATAGGTCTTACCGGTATCTTCTTCAACTTTTTCCCGGGGAAATATCCAAAGGACAAGATCCCGATCCTAACCATATTAAAAATTGAATCAGGGTAATACAAGAACCCACCGGAATTTGCGAGGTGAATAAATTTAAAGTTAAGACCATTCTTTTTCAATTCATTGATAATGCCGGAAAATATTTTTATCTGTTCCTTGGAAAATTTATTTACGCTGTCTGCATTTGGGAAATGTGAGAAAATTCCCTCAATATGTATGTTCTGAAGCTTTGCTATTTTTTTTATTTCATTAACAGCATTATAATATAATATGCCACCCCTGCCCATACCAGTGTCGATCTCTATATGAACCGGAACTTTATAATGTGCTTTCTGACTCAGCTTTTTAACAAATTCAACATTAGAGATAGATGGTATAAGTTTCTTTTTCAAAATAATATTAATTTCATCTTCAAATGAAGGACCAACAATGAGAATATTTCCTTTAATTCCATTATCCCTTAGAAAAGCTCCTTCTTTCGCATTTGCTACGCCAAAATAATTAATGCCTTCTTTTTCACTTGCTTTGGCGATCTCAAGACCACCATGACCGTAACCATCCGCTTTGACCAATTGGAGATATTCACAATTTGTCGGTAAAGCACTCTTAATAAAATGAATGTTCTTTATAAATTGTTCAGTATCGATCTCGATCCAGCTTCTATTCTGTCTATTCTTCATATTTATTCAATGAATATAGCTCTTTCAGATCCTTCCTGATCGTTGGCTTCGATTTATCTGCCGGGTAGCCCAATGTTAATATCTCTACAATGGTCATATTTTGGGGAATTGACAATAATTTTTTAACCTTATCCTGATAAAATGCTCCTATATAACAAGTTCCAAGCCCTTCCCTTACCGCCTGCAGCACCATATTTTCCAATACTATTGAGGTATCAATGACACCAGCTTTTATGCCACACCTCATTGTGTAAGAATCATCCGTAGAAACTGCAACTAATATTATGGGAGCCGTACCTACAAAACTTTGACCGGCACAAACATCAATCATTTTTTCTATTATATTTTTATTATCAACAACTATTATTTTCCACTTCTGGCGATTTTTCGCGGTTGGAGATCGCCGCCCCGCTTCAAGGATACGCTCAACCCTTTCCCATTCCACAGGTATATCCTTGTAATCTCTAACGCTTCTTCTATTGATTATTTCCGGGATCAATTTATTAATATTTACCACTTTCTTCCTTTATGCTTTCCCCTTTTATATGCATTATTATTTTTTATATGTATCTTTATTCTTTTATGTGCTTTTATTACTCTGGCAGGAACAACCTTTATATAAACAAATGGACCTTTCCAGTATTGCGATATATACCAATATCCATTTTCATAATAGTACCATCTGCCGTCAAAATATAAAAGATTTCCCCCGTATCTTTTGGCATGAAAAACATTTCCAAATCCGGTAATAACAACAAGATTCGGCTTTGATTTGATAATAATCCTTGGATTTTGTCTTGGAGGTTGAACATAAACTGTGCAGCCGGCAAAAATTAAAATGGCAAGTAAGAAAAATGTAATTTTTCTATTCATTCTATCCTCCGCTAAGGAAGGGAACTATTTGAAGCGTACCTCCCTTTTTTATATTATCTCTTAAAGCAATTGGTTTACCATCATAGATATAATACCCTATCATTTTAGCATCCAATCCTATTCTTTTCAAAAGATCGCTGCATAATATGGATGTTTCGGCAACATTAAATATTACCTCATCATCTTTATCCTTTAAAAAATATTTAATTCCTTTTACCTTAATACTAAACGCCATATCCTTTTTCAACAAAATCATCAAGGTCCAATGTAAAGAGTTTTAACTTTGTAGGAACACCTTCCGGTGACCAACCGCGGGCTTGATAATATTCGTCCAGCATATGCTGTAATTCTTCTTCCTTTACAAAAGCACCTTTTGAAACACCTTTTGTTATAGGATCATGTGTTACCCTATACGGTAATGAATCATCCTTTCTCGTAAGTCCGGATTTTACATTAAAAAGTTTTTGTAAGTTATAAATTCTTTCACCAACAGCCATTAATTGAGAATATGACATCTTAAAACCTGTGATAGCGTAAATAATATCAGGGAAACCCTCCAAAAAGTACATATGCCTTGAGAATTTACACATCCCAACGGCATCATATAATGTCATTAGGTCCTCTGAGGTCTTTACCTCAAATCCCTTATTGGTTGTAGAAAGACGATCCACATTATCAAACTGCCACCATTTACCAACTAATTCAATGCCATATACACCGCCGGTCAAATGACATGCACCTCTAACGGATACTGCTAATGCCAATGCCATTCCCTTGATACCTCTAACATCATATCCAGGAAGTTCTAATCCCTTAATATTAATTGCAAATTTATATGAACCTTTACCCACTTTCTTTGCTGCCACCTTTGTTCCGTCTGCAAGTAATTTACCAAGTTTACCCTGACGTTTAGCCATTTTCTCATAAACCTGCAGTGCCGCATCAGCATTCCCGAATTTCAGATCAAGACCATCTGTGTCCTTCTTGCTCAACAATCCCTTCTCATATGCCTCCATTGCCCATGCAATGGTAACACCGGCAGATATGCCGTCAAGTCCCATTTTATCACATATCTCATTTGCCTTGATCATTACCTTTGCATCATCAATATTCTGAACACCGGCTAATGAATAAATGAGTTCATACTCTACGCCATCAACGGGATCTGTCTTATATTTTCCACTTTTTACCTGAACCAATCTTCCGCATGGTTTGGTGCAATTAGGACAAGGATGATATTTTATCATATATTTTGGAACCCAATTATAGGGATCAATTGAGCTCAATTCTCCTTTTTTCAGTTTATCAAAGGTTTCTACATAACTAAGCTGCCAATTCTTCGTTGGGAATGTCCCACGCTCCGTATTCATCCATGAATAAAACTCGCCTGAACCGTAACCCATATCCGCTTTTGTTGCCGGATGATCTTTTATTATTTTCTGCCAATATTTTACAAGGTCTTTTAACTTTTCTTCTTTGTAATATTCTATTTTTTTACCGGTACCTTTAATGACAATTGCTTTTAATTTCTTAGAGCCGAATACAGCACCAACACCGCCTCTTGCGGCTTGTCTCCCCTCGCATTCAACAGATGCCATATAAGAAAGATTTTCTCCAGCGGGTCCAATAACTGCTGTGGCAAATTCTTTACCAAAATCTTCTTTTAACATTTTTCCTGTCTCAAATGTATCTTTTCCCCAATACTTTCTTGCAGATTGGATTTGGAATTTTCCATTATCAATGATGAGCATCACGGGATTCTTCGCTTTGCCTTTAATTACAATTCCTTCTATGTCATTCCGTCGCATCTGTATACCAAGGGTTGCCCCCACAATTGCACGACCGAATGTATTCGTCGCAGGTGATTTAAAGGTGAATGTTGTTTTGGAACCCGTAGAAATAGTGGAATCAACCAATAACCCCGGAACAATACAAATGGCATTATTGCTTTTCAAAGGATTCACCCTTGGATTTACATTATCCATTAATAATTTTGTTGCAAAACCCAAGCCGCCAATATATTTTTTGGCATCTTCCTTTTTTACCCTTCTTCGGGTGATCTTACCACTTGTTAAATTCACATAAAGAAAATGGCTACCATATCCTTTCATAGTTACCTCCTTATTTATCTTTTGCCTTATCCTTATCTTCGCTATAATAGCTATAATAATAAGTTTGCCCATAATAGTAATAATAATATCCATAACCGCCGCGTAGAGAAATTCCATTCAATACTGCGCCAATGATATTTGTATTTTCATTTTTTCTTAACCCCTCAAGAGCCAATTGCACCCTATGTCTGCTGATCTGGTTCGCTCTGATGACAAAAATGACACCATCAACCTTATTTGAAAGTACAACTGCATCTGTTAAGGCATTAACCGGCGGAGTATCAAAAATAATATATTCATAACCCTTTTGAGACAATTTATCAATGAGTTTTTTAACATTTTCCGAATCAAGATATTCACTTGAATGGTGTGAATGGGGACCACATGTTATTATTGAGTGATAAGAATTTATTCCGGGTTGAATAATATCTTCTATTTTATCCAGTTTTATTGTTCCATCAAAATAATTGGTCAGACCAGTTGAATTTTCCAATGAAAAGATCCTATGTACTGCAGGTTTTCTCATGTCCGCATCGATAAGAACAACCTTTTTATTGTTTTTTGCCAGGACTATAGATAAATTCGCAGCCGTTATGGATTTACCTTCCTTTGTTTCAGAGCTTGTTATCATGATAGATTTGCCAAGTTCTTTTCCCTTTAAGTATTTTGAATAATTCAGTAATGTTCTCAATTCTTTGTATGACTCATGAATGGTTGATCTCTCATCAATGGAGGTTAAAAGATTATCCTTAAAACTTCTGATACCCTTGCTATCACGCTTTCCGAAGATTATTTGCCAGCGAGTAAGTTTCTTTTCTGATTGTGATATTTCAGGGATCTTTCCCAATACATCAATTTTGAATAGTTTTTCTATATTATCAGAGGGTTTAACCGTAGTATCCATATATTCTATTAAAAAAGCAAATCCAACTGCAACAACAAGAGAAAATATAAACACAAATAATGCATAACTGACCTTTGATGTAGTAACAGGCCGACTTGCCGGAACTGCTTCATCAACCACACGAATCGTACTTCCGGTTGATACCTGCTGTAAGGCAAGCTCTTTTTCTTGTTCCAAAAGCATACTGTAAAGCTTCTCATTAACACCTAACTTTCTCATTAAATCTGAATAATCCCTTTCCTTCTCAGGGATCCCCTTGAATTCATTATCCAAGCTACTAAGCATATTATCTGTTTTATTAATTTCAAGGTTCAAAGCAATTAAACGTTTTTCCAAATCGCTCTTTTGTGAAAAAAGAGTTGCTATGGAATATCCTTCCGCACCGATTTTCGCAGCAGATGAATAAATTTTTTTCTTTAAGTCTTTTAATTTCTCATCAAGTAATTTCATATAATTGGAACTTGGTTCATAATATAATGATGCTTTTTCATACTCTTCTTGAAGGGTAATATATGAATTATACTCGGGAGAATTTTCAATGGATGAAATAAGGTTCTTTTTATCACCAATTTTCAATTTATCTATGGTTTTATTGATTGTATTTAAAGAAGTTAAAACAGATTTTTTCTCATTTATAGCAGCAAGTTTCTCATATCTCAATTGCGAAAATGTTTCTACGAGTTTTTGGGTTTCGGCTGCAACATCAACAACACCGTTCTTCTCCTTAAAATCTTTAATTTGTGTTTGCAGATTATTCATATCCTTTTCAATAATACCCAATTGTTCGTTTATATAGGTCCTTGCTCTGTCAGAATCTTCTGTTAAAAAATTTTTCTGCATTATTACATAGTTCTTAATCAGTGTATTTAAAAATTTAGCCACCATTACCTTATCATCAAGTGTTGCAGAAATATTTATTAAATTGGTACCTTCTTCAGCTGTTACAAAAACATGACTTCTTAGATATCCAATTGAATAGGGAAGGTTCAAATCCTCTTTGGTTTTCTTTATAACCCTATTGCTAACAATAGTTAATGAATATGTTTTCACAAGATAAGCAATAGTCCCTTTCATAAAAAATCTTGAAATATCCGATGATACACCGCCCATTTGATAATTTACCAATATTTTTGAATGTGCGGCATACATATCTTTCTGTTTTGCAACAACGAACATTCCTGAAATAATTAAAAGTAAAAACATAATTAAAACCAGCCAACGATATTTAACAACGATGCTTATATAACGATAAATATTTATACTACCTTCATTTTCCATTAACAACTCCTTTTTCCCTATGTAAAGATAAATATGATATTCCTCCAATTATGCTGATCCCAATAAAAATAAAAATAAAAAGTAATGAGAGGCTTAATGACTTTTCCGAAGGAATTCCGTATCTTCCCAAAATATAAACAAAAGTTCCTTCCCTAACCCCAAATCCGCCAATTGAAATTGGGATCATTGAGACAATGAATATTATAGGCATTATAATAAAATAATCCAATAATTGAATATTAATGCTTAGTGCAAGACCTACAAAATATACTGCAATAACCAATGAAATTTGAGCTAATAATGAATTAATAAAAGAAAATAAGTATATTTTTTTTTGTTTTTTAGTGGATAAAAAGAACTTATACGCTTCTTTTACCTTATGTAAGAACTTAAATTTATGTTCAATTTTTTTAAATGTAATTGAATAAAAAAATTTAGAAAATCTATGTGAGAATATAAGTATTACTGCAATGGTAACAATGGTAACAACAACAAGAAGATATAAGAATTCTTTTCTATCAAGGATCTTATAACCCCCTATTAAGACAGCAATAAAAAGGTATATGAGCATGGTAATAACACCTATTACCCTGTCAATAAATGTAATAATTACCCCGGCGGCAATATCGTTTACTTCTTTGCCCATAAGATAACCCTTTACACTATCACCACCAACAGATGTAGGCAAGGTTTGATTAAAAAAAAGCCCGATCAAATAGTATTTTAATGTTTTAAAATAACTGATTTTTCTTTTAAAAACACCAAATAAAACATGTAATCTTTCCGTTAAGAGAAATGTATTTAAAATAATTAAAGCAACAGCAATTATATACGGTAGATATTTTAAGGTCTTTAAGCTGCTTTTCAATTGCGCATAGTTCAAGCTTTTAAAAATAATATATAAGAGTACTACGGTAACTAAAATTCTTAATACGGTAAAAACAGTTTTTTTCATAGGGTATTAAAATATTTTGTAAGAACTATGATGGAAGAAACAAAACTTAATATCTTCATAAGGTTATCAAGGGTAATATGAAAAAATTTCCTTTTTAAAATAATAGTGTCTCCACTTTCCAGGGAATATTTATCCAATTGATTCTTTTTTATTAATTTTCTTAAATTTATCTTTTCTATTGTCCCATCATGCTTCAACAATCTAACGCTGCTAAAATTTATTTCCGAGGGATCAATCGAACTTGATGCAATTGCTGCCATTATATTACTGCCTTCGGGAATCGTTACCATTGATGATGATTTTCCCCCCACAACATTTACAATAATAGGGGATTTTACCAAGATAAGAACAATTACCTCCGGCAGTTTTAATATACTATTGTATTTTTCTTTTAATATTTTTTCAATTTCCTTTGTTGTTTTATTTTCAATGTTTACATCACCAATATAAGGTAAATTTACAGTACCATCACTTTGGACAGTATAGATCATATCATTGAATTGGTCTAATCCCGAAATTATGATCTTTAGTTGATCTCCTACATGAATATTATAAGCATTTATAACCAAAACTGTTAAGAAAAATAAAACAATAAGTAGTTTTTTCATAAAATTAATTTCTTGGTATGGAAAAAACTTGGTTAGGATATATAAGATCAGGATCTTTTATGTGGTTTTTATTTGCTTTATAAATTGTCGGCCATTGAAAAGGATCCCCATATATTTTGGGCTTTTTAGCAATATTCCACAAGCAATCACCTTTCACAACTTTATATGAGGACGGTTTAGAATTTTTTACCTGCAATCCTTCATTATAAGAATCCATAGCAAGATTAATAGTTTGTAATGCTTTATCATATTCGCCGGCATCAAATGCTGCTTTTGCCTGCTCAATAAGATCATTTGTTTTTTGATAATATTTAGGTTCACTTTTTATATCATCTATTTTCGATGTTAGTTCTTCTAATTTCGTGTTATAATCGCTTTTAACCCGCATTACCCGCTCTGCTTCCTTTTTTGCAGATACAGCTTCCGTCTTTGCTTTATTTGCAAGATCTATTGTAGAATTAGCATATTTCTCAACATCGTCTGGTTTTTTATTTTCATAAGCAGCTTGCGCCTGTTTATAAGCATCTTCCGCTTTTGTCAATGTTGCTTGTGAATAAGTACCGGCTTCTGCGGTCTTTGCATTTTCAAGAGCTGCCTTTGCATCGTTCATTAATGGGTCATATTTCTTCATATTTGTACAACCTATTGCAAAAATGATGACCACCAATAGTGAAAAGATAAGGTATTTTCTCATAATAACCTCCATTAATTAATATATTTTATAATATTTTTTGTTTTTTTTCAAGTAATCATAAAATTTTATTGTTACAATATGAAAATGTTAAAGAATTTTACTAAATGAAAATGTTAAACTTTTCAAGACTATCTTGAAATTATTGCAATATCTTATTTAAAGGAGTATTTGAATTTTTGACTGGGTTTCGGACTTAGGCACTATCGGCGTAATGACAGAATGTAAGTGAATAATGAAAAGAAAAAAGTACTTGACTTTTTTTGGATTTTATACTTTAATATAAATAAT
>CAYVPX010000039.1:0-11272 GCA_964453935.1 uncultured bacterium
ACCTAAAAACAATATATGTTTGCATCTCCATTTATAAGCCAATTGTTCAATCAAATTCCAGTCAATATTTTTTTTGGTCTTCAGAAGTTCGGCAATACTACAGACCAGTTCTAAATATTCCCATCTATGCTTAGCCCCATGAAGACAAAGATAGAAGAGAAGATCCTCTGAAGAAAGATTTGGGACCGCCCTGTTGCTGACCATCACAGTGTTAAGCCGCTTTTTTATATGTTCCAGCATTAGAGGTCTGGAAAGATAAATACCTGACATTTCCCAATGTAATTCAACATTCAGTTTTTTACCTGTTTTGAAAAAAGAAATATTATCTTTGAAAATGTCAAATAATCTTAATTCCTTGTCCTTGAAATCAATATTATAATGATCTTTAAGTTTAAATCGTTCAACCTGTGAAAAGTTCGATACCTCTCTTCTGAAATTCAATATTTCTTTACAATCAATCTCATAAAATAGATATTCTGAATAATGACCTTTCTTGCCATGAAAACATATAAAATATTTCCCGACCTTCGTAACTTTAGGCAGATCCATACTATTTAAAGCATCATTGAAGAGAAAAACGACTTCAGAGCTATTGAGTTTTACTTTCTTTATGTTTTTCATCTAATTTCCTGATAGAATCCTTCTCTTTGTGATTTTCAATGGAAAAGGAGAGATTCCCGCATTTTACTATGAATTCCACATATTCCTTCTTTGTTTGAATATCCAATATATGTTTTGTTCGAATTATCTCTTTGATCTCATAGGTCTTGCTCTCAAAATCAAACTTATAGGGTAGCTCTTCGCTTTTAAAATAAGATTTGTAGTAAACCTTATTTCCCATAATATCCATTTGTAATAGGCATTATTCGACCATAACCAAAAGATTTGGGACTTATTTTAAAGCCTATTGGGGCTTGCTGTCTTTTATATTCATTGCGGTCAACTCGTTTAATGATGTCTCGAATAATATTTTTATTTATCTTTGTTAATTTGTAGATTTCATAGGTTGTAAGTTGCTTTTCAATATTTAATTTAAGTATTTTATCCAAAATATCATAAGGAGGCAAGTCATCTTCGTCTTTTTGGTCGGGTGCAAGTTCTGCCGATGGAGGTTTAGTGAGAATATTTTTTGGTATTATGTTCCATCCGTAAATTTTATTTATGTACTTACAAAGTTTAAATACCGTGGTTTTATAAAGATCAGATATCACTGCAAGTCCTCCTGCAAGATCGCCGTATAAGGTGGAATAACCAACTGCAAGTTCGGATTTATTTCCAGTAGAAAGTACCATTCCATTTGTATTATTTGCATAAGCCATTAAAATATTGCCTCTTATTCTTGCTTGAAGATTCTGTTCGGTAATGCTACCTTTTTTTATGTTTAAATTGCCTTTAAGTGATTTAAGATACGAGTCAAAAATGAGATTTATTGGAATAATTCTATGGGAAATCCCAAGGTTTTCGCATAATTTTAAGCCATCTTTTATTGAATGTTGAGATGAGTATTTGCTTGGCATAAGTATGCCTGTAACATTTTTAGTCCCCAGAGCAGCACTCGCCAATGTTGCAACAAGTGCAGAATCAATTCCTCCGGATATTCCGATTATGGCTTTCTTAAATCCATTTTTTCTAAAGTAATCTCTTAAACCTGTGAGTAAAACCATGTAGATATTTTCAAAGATATTTTTTTTAATGGGTAAAAAGGTTTTGCGAGTATTAGTATTAAAAACAGAGGTTTTTTCCTCAAAATCTTCAATACATTCTTTTAAAATTCCATTACTGAAAAGCATGCTTTGCCCGTCAAATATTAATGAATCCTGTCCCCCAATATGGTTAACATAAATCACATTCGTATTAGTACCTTTGGATAAGAGTTTCAATACCTTCTGCCGTATGTCTTTTTTCCCTATATAAAAGGGTGAAGCCGAGATATTTACGAGATGGTCACATCCGTACCTTCCCTGAATATAAGGAACACTTCCCTTTACCCAAATATCCTCACAAACGGAAATCCCTAAAAATTCAACCTTGTACTCCTTTTGTTCATAAAACTTAATAATGTCATTTTTTTTGAATTTGTTCTTATTTTCATCAAAAAACATCTCATTTTTCAAAATGAATTCTAAAATTTTATCTATTTTTTTATTTTTCTTGAGAATTGCATAAATCTTTACATTTTTTCCAGGATCAAAATAACGTTTTTCATTATACACATCATAAACCGGAAGATTAAATTTTGCTTGCTGCCCAATAACTTTACCATTGAATAGGAACTTACCGACATTTTGTAATCTATATGAGAAATCACTAATAGATGATATGTCAAAGCTATTTGAGCGAGGTAGGTCCATCATATTAACACTACCGATTATAATGGGAATTTTGGGAAATTCATTTGTTAACTTTTTTAAATAATAAGCTTCATCTTTAATGAATTTCTTTTTAAACAGCAGATCAAAAGGAGGGTAGCCCATTAAAGCTAATTCAGGAAAAATGGCAATATCAAAATTTTTCTTTTTTTTTAAGATAGTTTGAATCTTATAATAATTATTTTCAATATCGCCAACTTTAAGATCAAGCTGGGCTACAAGGAATTTCATTTTATTAGCTCATTATAATATGGCGCCAATTTTAAGATTAAGATAAGATCATTAATGAGTTCTAATTCTTTTAAGGTATTGTTGGAAATATCCTTTGATAAAACAATTTCTAATTTTTTTAATGCTTCAATATCATTGATGGATGCATATTTCACAAGTGTCTTATAATCAAAATTCCCATTTTTAACAACATTTTTATAAACATCTTGAAATTCTTTTTGCTCCACATCATAATATTGTATTTTATCCTTAACCCATCCAACAGAAAGGGTATTAATAAGAGCATTATATTTGTCTTGAGCAATCTTTTTTATATTTTTATTTCTTGAATGGGTGAGTTTTTTCAATTGCTTTACACCAAAATAATTGGTTTTCGCAATAACACTTATGGGCATTAAGGCATTCTTCGGATCTTTTTTTATATCACTTATTATAGTTCCGATATCGCGTTTATAAAGATGTGGTGCCATATAATAAAGTATGTAAAAGACCTTTTCCTTGGAAAATTTTTTGTTTTTTATATGTTCAATAATATATTTTTTTATTTCCGGCTTATAATTTGCAATAAGTAAGATTGAAGCTTCCGATTTATTATAGGGATCAGAAAGTATTTTATCAAGTATTGTAGAGAATGAAGCATATTTATTAAATAATTTTGCAAGAATAAAATAATGTATTGGCTCAAGCTCTTTTTGCTTTAACATATAATTTTTTAAGTAAGTTATGGAATCTTTTGTATGAATATTCAATAGGTAACTTAAAGAAGCTGCCTTAATATTTTCCGGAATAGCATGTTCCAGCATAGCAATCACAGGGTAATAAGCACCTTTGAATCTATACTGAGACAGGATGATAAGGTATTTATACAATTTATCATTTGGTGTTTTTAGATTAATTCGTGATGTAATCATGGGTAAAAGCAAGGTGTCGGATTTTACCTTTGTTGAAATTAGCATTAAATCACTATTATTGTGTAGATTCAAACTATCGATAAATGATAATCTATCAGCATTTAAAACAATAAAAAACACAATAAGCAAAAGAACAACAGATCGTTTCATATAAAATCTCCTATATAAAATATTTTTTCACTATCACCTAAAAAAATAAATCCTGTATTAAAATCAACCAAAAAGGTTACGTCCTTTTTTTTGATTTTTTTATTTAGACCTTTAATAAGATTAGCCAAGTTGAGCTTTTGTCTGAAGAATTTAGGCTTGTCAAGAAAATAACCTTTATTAATGGTGATATCTTTTATTATACCTTTCGAATAGTTTATGGTATAAAAAGCGTTCTTATCATAAAACAGATATTTTTCTAAAAGATTGAATCTGTTTTTAAATGCAATAAACTGTACATTTTGTACTATTTTATTATTTTCCATAACACTTATCATATTTATATGGGCAATGCCGTACTTATCAAAAATGTTAATGGCTTTTGAATAGACCTTGCTTAGCGAGCAAGCGTAGTTGATATAATTAACACCATTAGTTTGAAAAATAATAATACCGAAGACTTTAAAAAGGTAAAATACAAATAAGAAAAATATGGTGGCAAAAAAACCTTTGGCAAAACTCATATTAACATTATAAATTTTTAATGAAAATATTCCAAATTCCTTGATTAAAAATGTTTTTTTTCATACAATAGAATAATGAAAACAAATAAAATAGAAAATGTCCTTTTTTGGTTGCAATCAGTATTGCTTATCTTCATGTCTCTGCTGGTTGCCATATTGCTTTCAAGGCAAACTGTTGATAGTTCAGTTCTGAAAACCTCGTGGTCATTAGGGTTATCATTCTTTATATTTATTGTTTTTTTATTACGGATCTCCCTATATAAAAATTTCCAACTTTCAAAATTAGAGATTATTATTCTTGTATTCTGGGCATGGTTGATGTTCAACGGGCTTTTCATTTCAAAATTTCATTCTGAAAGCATGCATCAGATGTTTAAATTCACTTCTTATGTTTTCATTTTTTTTGCAACAAGTGAAATGTCATCGAATAAACGGTTCAGAACATTTTTTAACTATTTTATGATATCACTTGCCGGAGTTCTTATAGCATATGGAATGATGCAGAAATGGAATTTGGATATTTTCCAGTGGGAAGGTGCTTCTTCAGCAAGAAGAATACTTTCCACATTTGGAAATTCAATATTTTATGCGAATTTTCTGCTATTCTTATTACCCATAATTTATGTTAATTTGATCAAGGAGATCTTAGAAGAAGTTCGCTCTGATAAAGCCACTTCAAATCTGTCATATTTATTTAATTTATTTTTAATGCTCGTTGTTTTAGTAGGGTTGGGATTTTTTGCAAGAAAAATTGCGTTGGCACCTGGCAAATTAAGTGTTCCTTGGCATAGATGGGGTATACTCATTATTGTTTCATTATATTTTGTTATAAACCATTTTATGCTGAAATTTTTGAAACGTTCTTATATCATTATATATTTATTGACCATGACAGTATTCGGAACTTTTTCCTTAGTATTCACTCTTTCAAGGGGTGCATGGCTGGGATTTATTCCCATGGTCCTTTATATTGCTATATTTATAGCATACTATCTTGTTAAATATAACTATATTCGTATATCTTTTAAAAAATTGCTACTAATAAGTTTAATAGGTGTTTTAGGGTTTATTGCAATTGTAGTTTTAACTGTTCCTGAAAGTGTCAAATCCAGAATGCGAAATATAAAATTATCCTCCACAACCGTTCAAGTTAGGTTCACCATCTGGAAAGGTGCTTTAAAGATGATCAGAAAAAAGCCTTTAACTGGTTTTGGCACAGGTACGTTCCAATTGAATTTCCCTACATACAGGCCAAGATATTACTCATTGAAATCAGTTTCAAATAATACGATCAATACGCATAGTGAATATCTGCAAATTGCTGCAAATACCGGTATTATCGGTTTGTTTTTATTTTTGCTAATTGCTTTTTATGTGATCACTGCAAATATCAAATATTTGGAAAAGGTAAAGTCGGAAAATAATTTTTTCTTTGCTCTTATGTTGGGAAGTGCCATCATTGCGGTTTTGATCCATAGTTTGTGGTCAGTGTCAATGAGGTTCACTTCAACCGTTGTGTTCTTTTATATTTATTTGGGATTATTCGCGGGTATGCTGAAAGAAGCTTCTGCTAATAAAATTTCATTTAAAACTAAAAAAAAGGAGCAGGATGAACTTGAGAAGATTCTTGATAAATCTGATAGTACCCCTAATAAAAAAGTTAATAAATTCAACTTGCTTTTTTATTTTGCATTGGTGTTATTAATATTTTTTTCCAATTTTTGGATAAAAGCATCGGATGGCTTTTATAAAAGAGATTATTTTGTAAGGCAGGGGATGTTAAAGGATGAAATAAGGAATTATTTGGGAAATGATAGATCAATAATAATAAAATATACAAAAAGGATGAGTCAAATAAGTGATATGGGTCAAAAGAAACATATAATGGAAATTGTATTAAAATATTATGATAAGGCATATAAGTATTGGTTTAAAATGCGATTGCAGCAATTATCTGCCCGTTCACTCTCCGTGTTGAAGGTATTTTTTACGAGATTAAAAAGATATTCAAATGATAAATCTATGCGTGGAAAATATCTGTTAACATACTATAGAATAAGAAAAATGTCACAGGGTAAATTAAATTCGGATGAATATAGAGAATTATTAAATGATCTGAGCCGGATATTTCAATTTCAATATAAAGACAAAAAATTACAGTTTTATAAAAAATATCTTGATATTATGGTTGACTGGATATTTTATATCGTTGAGTGCAATAATACAAACTTTTCTCAGGGATTCAATGAATTATTGCAAGAGGTAAGGACCGGGAATAATGAAAATTATTATTTTAACCAATTTTATAATGATTATTATGAAAAATTTTATTCCAATTTAAGAAATGGTTTCAGCGCTGCTACTGTACTTTATTATAATTTTGGAATATTAACTGATTATTACACCTATGACTGCCATTATAAAAAGGCAAGCTCTTTATTTGATCTGAAAAAATATGATCTTGCAATGCGGGCTTATGATGATCTTCAAAAAATAGCCCCTAATTATACACAACTACATTATAATAAAGGTGTAGTGTATAGAAAAATATACGAGGTAAGAGGCAGAAAAGATATCAAACTTCTAAAAACCTCAACTGAAGAACTGGAAAAAAGTAGAGAACTTAACCCATATTTTATAAACACGAGAATGATACTTTCCTCTGATTATCAAGATCTAAAGGAACTGGGTAAAGCGGAAAAGGAATTGAAATTCTCTCATCAATTTTCATATGATACGATTAAAAAGTACTTGGCTCCCAATAAAAAGGGCTTAGGATATAATTATCTTGATCTGTTAAAGGAGCTTCAGATCTTTATTACAACCGGAATGAAATTAGAAAAATTTTATACGGATAACAATGCTTTAATAGCTTTTGAAAAAACATTTCATAAAGAAAGAACCGAAATATCTGTTATGCTTGACAATAAATCTAAAGAAGCAAGATCAAGTACATATTTCTCTAATTATTCGAAAAAGGAGCAAAATAAGATCATGGTACAATTACGTAATCTAAGATTTTCTTTGATGAGAATTAATGATAACAATACAGGGAAATGATTCTTTAATAAATTACGACGCCATTATAAAGTCCAATACCAAAATCAAAAATGATACCGAAATTTTTATAGATCTCATTTGAATTGGAATTAATATCCGTTATACCATATGTGAATTTTAACTCAAAAAATGTTATGATCTTGTTTAATATTATCCTTGTACCAACACCACCTATTAGGTCCAGATCAATTTTATTTGTCCAATCGACAGTTGAATGGGTAATAATAGTTCCATCCCATATTAGATCATAGGTTTCCGTCTTTTTATCAGAATTTACTAATATTGAATATTGGACCCCTGCTAAACCATAAAATTGAAATTTCCCTTTAGAAAATAAGTATTGTATATCCAAAGGTAAATTAATATAATTAAGATAGTAATAGATATTGTTGCCATAAAATAAACGCTTTGCCCCTTTACCAAGATATGATGGTTCTAATTGCACATTTAATTTCTTACTCAATTTAAAATTTATAAAAAATCCTAAGTTCATATGAGAATTAAAATCAAAATCATCAGTATTAAAATATGGAGATTTTACTAAAAATTTTGATTGATTTAACCCAATGTTAAAACCAAAACTATCAATATCAATATAAGCGTATAGATAATTATGAAAAATTAAAAAAATGATCAGAAAGAAGAAATATCGCATCTTCATAATAATATTTTAACAAAAAAGTCAAAAAAAAACAAACACCATACTCCAAATTCTCAATTGAAGAATCTTTTTATTTAATCATTTCTTCCTGTATGATTTACCTACTCGAATGAAATTTTAATAAAGTATTAAAAAATCTTTTCGTTACCTTTAATTTTAAATTGAGATGTATCAATATCACGTTTTATCCGTATGGTCCTCTCATTTGCACAGACCACTTGTCCCGTTTTTCCTCTTGATGCTAATTTTACATATTTTTTCTGAGTATAAATAACTTCTTCTTCGTCTGATTTACCTGCTTTAGAATTTATTAATGCTAATGTTGCTCCGAATTTGATAAGTTCGAAGTCGATCTCCCCCTTCTTTCCTGCAATACATATCACATGACTACCGGGATAATCCCTAATGTGAAACCACCAGTCATTTCCACCGCCTACAAATTTTACTAATTGCTCGTTCTCTTTATCATTTCTTCCCACGAAAAATAAATGGTCATTATACAAATAAACCTTTCCTATCCTTTTTTTTGCTCTTTTCAAATCCTGAGGTTTAGCTTTTTTAGGTTCGTATTTCTTTAAAATTTTTTCCAAAAGATCAATATCATTTGTCTCACTAACGATCTCTCTTTCACTTTTTATTTCCTTTTGTTCTTCATTTGCTTTTTGCAAACGTTCTTTTGCAATTCCAAGCCCCTTTTTTTGCTTCTTAGCTCTCTTAAAATAGATATTCATATTGGTCTCTACATCTTTTTTGGGGTCTAATGGGATTAATGCAGATTTACCGGTTCTATAGTCAATACCGGTAAAACTCTTTTTACCTCGTTTGATCTTATGCAAATTATATTTCAATATTTCTCCATATGTAGTAAATTTTTCAAAATCCATAAATCTCTTAATATCATCTTCAATATTCTTTATCTTCTTTTTGATTTTTTTATCTTTACGATTTAAGAATTTTACTATATTTTCTTTTAATTGGGAAATTTTTTCATTTAGATTTTGGGAATTCATTTAATCATAAAAAATTGAAAAGGATGTTCGCCTAAGATGAAAATATCCTTATCTTTTAAAATTCTTTTGTTCACCTTAACCTTGTTAATAAAAGTACCATTAGTTGACTGCATATCTTCAATAATAAAGTTGTTACCTGTATCAGTGATATTACAATGTATTCTGGAAATCAAATTATCATTTATTTGTAGATTACATGATGGCGATTTACCTATTATGAATTTTTTTCTGTTGATAAGTGCCTTTTTCTGACTATCAAGATCTAATATATATGCTTTTGGAATATAACCTTCCTGAATATTATTACCGCTGATCTTTGTCTTTTCATCGTCAAAATCCATAATAACCTCATTTACTTAGAAAATATGGGATATTTCCCACTTTTTTACTGATCTTAATGACTCCTTTTTTCTTTAATTTATTCAGAATAAAAGAGGCATAACTTCTGCTATAACCAAATTTATCACAGACCTCATTTGTATTATGTGGGCTAGATAAAAATTCTAATAATTTTTGATCGCGTTCTTTTCCTTTACTGTTTGATCTACCTCTAGAGTTTTTCTTCTGAGACAATCCGGATAAGGTATTTTTTATCTCTTCAATGGAATTCTTAACGGTTTTCAATTCTTCCACTTGAAAGTGGATACTCATAAGATTTTCCTCCATGGAAGCTAAGCGTTTATCCAATTGATTTATTCTTGCTAATATTCTTGTTTCGCTCTCTTTTAAAATTTCTTTAAGCTCATCGAGGCTGAAACCGAATATTGCCATTTTTATTTACTTGGTGCAGATAGAACGATAATTAAGCTTATCATCGATATAACAAATGATCCCACAGACAAATAAAATAAGGTACTATTTTTCTTTCCGCCTTGTGAATTCATTCTATTTTCAAGCTCTTTGACCTTGGTAATTGTTTTATTGATAGAATTTTTATTCATATTTACTTCAACTTGTAAATTAGCAATAGTATTTTTGAGATCATCCAAAAGGTTAGATTGAAGCTTAAAATTTTCATTTGAAAGGTCAACACCATTGTTTGTGTCTAATTGCTTACCAACTTTTAAAGTATTGTTTAACAATCTGTCCATTGCCACGGCAAATTCGTATCTTGTTAGTGATTTATTCCCTTGAAATGTCAATTGACCATTTTTCACAATGCCTTTAAATATCCCGAGCTTTGTCATTCTTTGTACAGAACCATACGCCCAATGATTTTTGTTGAGATCCGTATAGTTGGCACTGAAAATAGGAAGCAACATAGCAACAAATAAAAAAAACATAAAAAATTTTTTCATAAACTACTCCATATATTTATCTTTTACTTTTAAAATCTCATCCAGCCCCTTAAAAAAGCCATCAACCGTATAAGGACAGAATTGTTTACCCCTTTCTCTCTCAATATAGGTTAAAACATCCTGCATAGGCCATTCTTTTTTATATACACGTTTAACACTCAAGGCATCAAAAACATCGGCAACAGCGCAAATTCTTCCTTCAATTGCGATCTCTTCGCCTTTAAGTCCTTTGGGATACCCATCACCGTCCCATCTTTCATGATGTGTTAAGGCAATTGTTCTTGCCATTTCAATAATGGCATTATCCGGCTTTTTCAAAATATCTCCACCCATTATAGTGTGCTTTTTCATTATTTTTCTTTCTTCTTCTGTTAAGGGACCAGGTTTTGTTAAAATTCTATCCGGCACTCCGATCTTTCCAATATCATGCATAGGAGATGCATAAAGTATTAATTCCTGAAATTCCTCGTCAAATCCCATATATTTGGCAATTACTTTAGAATAATTACTCATTCTTTCAATATGATGGGCAGTATCGGGGTCTTTATATTCAGATGCTTTTACAAGACGGTAAATAGTAGAGAGATTAGAATCTTTAAGATCGCGGGCAAGAATGGCATTTTTCAAGGATATGGCTGCAAATGAAGCCAAGGTTTGTATTAAACGAACCGTATTTTCGCTAAAGCTTGTTACACTACCATCTTTATCCCTACAGTTAATAAGTTGTAGAACCCCAAGAATTGTTCCATCTCTATCTTTCAAAGGAATTGCTAAAATGGATTTTGTCCTATATTCAAATTTCTTATCAAATGAATCAAGAAATCTATAATCTTTTTTATTTCCTATTTTATATGCATCCTTAATATTTACAATTTCTCCTGTCAATGCGGCATATCCTGCAATGTTCTCTTTGGATAGAGGAATGGGATATGGCTTAAAAAGAACTTCACCTTTTAAGTGAAATTTTTTTTCTAATACCTCATTCTGGCTGATTATAAAATCAAGGATATTTTTTCTTTTAATATATAAACTTCCTCCCTCCGAATTAGCGATCTCCCGAG
>CAYVPX010000040.1:0-11239 GCA_964453935.1 uncultured bacterium
CTGCTATTTTTTAATGTTTTTTTTGAACCAAAATACTTTTTGCAGGAAGGTCAACCTTGAAACCTTTGAACTTTTCAACTTTTTGACCTTGAACTTTCGACTTTTGACTTTCGACTGTATTTTTCACAATTCCAAATATACGTCAGTAACCCCTTGATTGATATGAATACCCTGCATTTCACTATTGAAATCCTTCACAAGCGGATGATTTGAAAGATATTCCGAGATACCCTGTCTCAACACACCAGTCCCCTTTCCGTGTAATATTTTTACCATTGGAACACCTGAAACAAAAGCATTGTTTAAAAGTTTTTCCACCTCTTCAAGTGCTTCCCTCAAGGTCTTCCCTCTTACATCTATTTGCGATTGAAATTCTGATTTCTGTACGGAATAATCATTTTCAATATTCTTTGCCTTGTTGATCTTAACATCCTCTATCATATCATCACTTATTTGCAGGAAAAGATCTCCCATTTTAATTGTAATGTCTGAGCCATTGATTTTGATTATTTCATAATAATTGTTACTGTTCTCCAATTTTACAAGTTGACCAATATCATATTTTAATGTTTTATCTGTTTTTTCCGGTTTAGTTTCTTCCTCTAATTCTTTAAGCTTCTTTTTATTCATATTCAATGTTTTTTGAATTTCTACTTTATCTTGTTTTTTCAAAGGAGCAATGCTTCTTTTTAAACTATTCATGCTCTCTTTTAACTCATTTATCGTATCTTCATATTTATTTCTAAGGTCTTTTTTAACCTTTGCTAAATGATCATCCAATTTCTTTTGTAATGATCTTTCCTTTTCAATTAATTCTTCGTATTTCTTTTCTTTTTCCCTTAGTTCAATGAGACGCTCCTGCAAAACAGATTTTTCCTTTTTAAGATCATAATAATCCTTTCCGAGGCGAGCACTTACTTTATCCAAATAACTTTGTGGGATACCATTATTTTTTGCAACTTCTACTGCATAACTTTCTCCGCTCAATCCCATTTCCAATTTATATGTTGGTATGAAGTTTTTTATATCGTACAACATTGCACCTATTTCCACATTTTCTTTTTTCTGCACATAATTCTTTACATTTATTGAATGTGATGATATTATAAGAAAGCTCTTTCGCTCTATTGCCTCATTTACTAGTTCAATGGAGAATGCGTCTGAGATCGTAGACTCGGTGCCGGATGCCGGTTCATCAAAAGCACAGAATGTTTTTTCGTCGCTATTAAGAAGAAAATTTTTCAATTTCACAAGATGAGATGAAAAAGTAGATAGTGCATTTTTTACATCTTGATTATCTCGAATATCGAGAATTATCTTTTCAAAATACGGTATATTTGAACCCCATTCACAAGGGATCGGGAGCCCCATTTTTGTCAAGATCACCATGATAGAAACTGTTTTCAAAAGAACCGTCTTGCCCCCTGTATTCGGTCCTGTAATAACAAAAATATTAAAATTTTTCTGTTTAAAATTAAATGGAACCGCTTTACCTTCAAAATCCAGAATGGGGTGTTTACCATTAATGATCTTAAATTCCTGTGAAATTTCCGGAATTGCGTAATGATAATGCTTTAAGAACCTCATCATAGTAAAATATTCGGCTATTATCAAAAGATTTTCATAATTATTAATTATTGTTTCTCTATACGGTCTGATCTTTTTAGCCAGATCCATTAGTATCTTAACTTTTTCCCTTTTGATCTCGGCATCCAATGAGATAAGTTTATTTGAGGCATTAACTATTTCAAGAGGTTCTATATAAGCAGTAAATCCAGTATTTGAATAGGAATGAATGATCCCCTCCACTTGATTTTTGTGTGAGGACGATATGGGTAAAACAAAATGATTGTCTTTTAATGTATAATAATCTTCATTTAAATATCCCCTTTTTTCATATTTTTTTTGAAGTTGCTCGATACGTTTCTTGATTCCATAATGTAAATTATCATGATCATCATTAAGTTTTTTTAATTCTTTTGTTGCATTTCTCCTTATATCCCCTTCATCAAGGTCAAATAATTTTTGGATCTTTCTTGTTATCTCATCAAGCTTAATAATGTTGAAATATTTGGAGGCTTCGGTTTCGCTTAGAATTATATTTATCTCTTTTATTTGATTAAGAAAGGCATAAAGTTCAATAATCTCTGTTTTATCAAAATAACTACCTTCTAATCTCAATTTTTTAAAAAATTCTATGGAGTTGGAAAAAAGTGATACCTCGGGTAATGGTTTTGTCAAATTAGCAAGTAATTCCAGTATTTTATATTGCTTTATTACCTCCTCTTTTGGCAGAAATGCCCTTTCTTTTATAAAATTTTTGACAATATCCGATGAAGTATATTTTGTTATTTCAAATAAATACTCTTTGATCTCCACTTCATTAAAAAGATCATTAGGAGCATACATTACTTCAATTCTTCCAGCTTTTGTTTGACCAATTCAGGTTTATAACCCTTTTCTTTTAAGTAATTGTATAGTTTTTTGGCTTGTTTTTTCATTTTATGCTCAGAATAGATCTGTGCCATTTCTAATTTTGAAACAAATTCCAATGAGGGTAATTTCATTGCTTCTTCGAGCCAATGTATTGATTTTTTCCACTGTTTATTCAGCAAGGTAAGATTAGCTAACATTAGATATACTTGTCCCTTTTGTTCTTTCGTAAAACTCAGTTTATCAAAAAAATAGTTAAAGTCCATGATAGCTTCATCATACAACTGGAGTTTGACATAGCAGAAATAAATATTTTGCAAAATATCCACTAAATCTTTTTTCGCATCAGGATATTTCAAGAGCTCCTTATACTCGAAGATCGCCCTTTCATAAAGCTTAAAATCCAATCTATATATATCGGCAATCGCCATTTGTGATAGATAAGCATATTTACCCTTGAACTTAGCCAATATTATGGCTTTTTGATATTCTATAACAGCATTTTCATATCTCTTAAATTGAAATCTGTTTATATTTCCTAAAAAATATTCAGCCATAGGTGCATATTTTGATCTTTTATTGTTATAAACTATCTTTGAATACAGGTTTACCGCCTTCTCATAATTCTTATTTTTCCACGCTTTGAATGCCTTTATATAAGTATCTTTTCCACTATTACACCCCATGAATAACAAAATAATTAAAATTAATAATACGCTATTCTTCACTTTCTTCATTAAAAAACACCTTTTCAATACTTACGATCTCATCATCATTTTTTAATGTCATTACCTTGACACCCTGAGTGTTCCTGCCAATGGTCCTAAATTCGCTCATTTTAATTCTTATCATAATACCATTTTTAGAGATTATCATCATCTCATCATTGTCATTTACCTGTTTAACATCAACTACATTTCCGCTTTTTGGTGTTACTTTAATATTGATGATACCTTTACCTGCACGAGTTTGAACCCTGTATTCACTGGCATCAGTTCTTTTGCCTATACCGAATTGCGTAATGGTAAAAATTGAAGCATTTTCATTTAATATCTCTGCAGAAACGACCCTATCTTTATTTTCCAATCTTATTCCGATAACACCTTGAGTATTTCTTCCCATGGGTCTTGCATCTTTTTCTCTAAATGTAATTGATTTCCCATGTTCCGTTGCTAAAAGTATCTTATTACTCCCGGATGTAAGTCCTGCAAAGATCAGGTCATCGTCATCGGAAAGGTTCATAGCAATAATCCCTGATGAACGCGGATTAGAGAACAATTGAAGATTTGATTTTTTAATAGTTCCATTCTTTGTAGCCATAAATAGATGGTGCTGATCATCAAATTCATCGACAACAACAATGGATCTAACCTTTTCATCGGGCTGGACCGGCAATAAATTAACAATTGCTCGTCCCTTTGATTGTTTTGTACCTTCGGGTATATCATAACCTTTGAGCCAATAACACTTCCCTTTATTGGTAAAAATCAACAAATAGGAATGTGTATTGCCTGAATACAGTTGCTCAACAAAGTCATCCTCCTTTGTCTTCATACCCACTGCACCCATTCCACCTCTTCTTTGGGAACGGATCATGTCCTCATTTAATCTTTTAATGTATCCGCTATGTGAAAGTGCTATAACAATATCTTCCTTAGGAATTAGATCCTCCGGCACAACTTCATCTTCAGAATCTGTAATTACTGTTCTTCTCTCATCGCCGTATGTCTCTTTCAATTCTTTTAACTCACCTAAAATTATCCTTGCTATTTCTCGTGGATTACCGAGGATCATTTCATAATTTTCAATATCGGCGTACTTGCTCTTTAATTCATTTTCAACATTTATTCTTTCCAAACCGGTCAATTGCTGTAATTTCATATCCAAAATCGCCTGTGCCTGCAATGATGACAGATTAAATTTTTCTTTCAAAGCATTTCTTGCAGCTTCTGTTGTTTTGGATTGTCTGATTATTGAAACAATAAGATCAATATTATCCAGGGCTATTTTTAAACCTTCTAATATATGAGCTCTTTTTCTTGATTTATTTAAAAGGAATGTGGTCCTTCGTATAACAACTTCTTTTCTATGTTCAATATAAGCATCAATAATTTCATTCAGTTTAAACTCTTTTGGTCTTCCTTTATCAATGGCAAGCATTATTCCGCCAAAAGTGGTCTTCATCTGCGTATGTTTATACAAATTGTTTAATACGACCATAGGAATAGAATCTCTTTTCAATTCAATAACCATTCGAATACCTTTTTTGTTAGATTCATCCCTTATATCCGATATACCTGATATAACCCCTTTATTAACCAGCTTAACTATGTTCTCAATAAGGTTGCTCTTATTTACCATATAAGGAATTTCCGTAACAATAATGGCATTTCTTCCACCTTTCATTTCTTCAATAGTAGCCTTTGCTTGAACAGTTATCTTTCCCCTGCCTGTTTTGTATAGATCATAAATGCCGCGTTTACCTGTAATTATTGCACTCGTAGGAAAGTCAGGACCTTTGATAAATTCCATAAGATCCTCAACGGTTGCTTCCGGATTTTCTATTTTATGCGATATGGCATCTACAACTTCATTTAAATTATGGGGAGGAATATTTGTCGCCATTCCTACTGCAATACCGCTGCTGCCGTTTAATAATAGATTCGGTAATAAAGACGGTAGAACAAGCGGCTCTTTTGAGGTTTCGTCAAATGTAAGAGCAAAATCAACCGTATCCTTGTCTATATCTTCCAAAAGTTTTATTGCGATCTTTGAAAGTTTCGATTCCGTATATCTATATGCTGCTGCCGGGTCACCATCTATTGACCCGAAATTACCTTGACCATTAACCAGCGGATACCTTAGAGAAAAATCCTGTGCCATTCTTACCAATGTATCATAAACCGCTTGATCTCCATGAGGATGATATTTCTTAATGACCTCACCAACAACACCGGCACATTTAACGAACTTCTTATTGGGTAACATCCCTTCCTTATACATTGCATACAATACTCTTCTATGTACAGGTTTCAAACCATCTCTAACATCCGGTAAAGCCCTGCCTATTATAACACTCATGGCATAATCAATATAAGATGATTCTACCTCACTTTTAATATTAACATTATGTATATTATCAACCATTATAGCTCTCCTTTATATATCAAGATTCTTGACTTTTAAAGCTCTTGACTCAATAAATGCTCTTCTTTTTGCAACATCATCGCCCATTAGGACAGAAAATGTATTATCACATTCTTCAAAATCCTCCACTTGAACCCTTAGTAATGTTCTTGTTTCGGGATTCATAGTTGTTTCCCATAACTGCTCGGGATTCATCTCACCGAGACCTTTGTATCTCTGTATATCATATCCCTTTTTACCATATTCCTTAATATTATCAGGAATATCAAGTGGATTATTAAAATCAACAACACCATTCTTATCAGTTATAAGAAATGTATATTGCCCATTTATGAGATCAATGGAATAACGTTCATTGAGCTTTTTAATAATATCAATGACATTTGAAAGAGGTGTAGGAACATCTTCTTTACTAAATGCGGTATTATAATTAAAAGATTTTACATATATCTTTTGCCAAAGTTCTTTAACATCGCTATATTGTCTCAAAAGAGCAAAAAAATCTTCAAGTTTAAGGTCAAATAATTTTAATGTTTCCTCCTCCCTGAGCAAGACTTCCATATCTTTTATAAGTTGTTTAATATTATTCTTTTCACATTCGTGTTTTTCTTTTGTTTTGTTATTCAATATTTCAAAATCTATATTCTCAACGGAATGATTTATTAAAAAATTCTCCATTTGAGTTTCATTTTTTATATACTCAACCTTTTGACCCTTTTTTATTCTAAAAAGTGGTGGCTGAGCACCGAAAATATAGCCCTCTTCAATGAGAGGAAGCATATGACGAAAAAAGAATGTTAAAAGTAATGTTCTAATATGAGAACCATCAACATCGGCATCTGTCATTATAATGATCTTTCCATATCTTAACTTGGTTATATCGAACTCATTGCCGATACCGCAACCGATTGCTGTAACAAGATTTCTTATCTGCTCACTTGCCAGCATTTTTTCTAATCTTGCTTTTTCAATATTAAGGATCTTCCCTCTTAAAGGCAATATTGCCTGCGTTTCTCTATTTCTTCCCTGCTTAGCAGAACCACCTGCAGAAATTCCCTCAACTATATAAAGCTCTGTAACATCTCTGTTCTTTGATGAACAATCTGCTAATTTCCCGGGTAAAGAACCGCTTTCAATTGCAGATTTTTTTCTTGTAAGATCTCTTGCTCTTCTTGCAGCCTCCCTCGCCTTCATTGCAAGCAGTGTTTTGGAAATGATCTTTTTCGCATCCTGCGGATGTTCTTCAAAATAGGTTTTCAAGGTATCATAGACCATTGATGAAACAAGTCCCTTAACCTTGCTATTACCCAATTTTGTTTTTGTTTGTCCTTCAAACTGCGGATCAGGTATCTTTAGAGACATCACCATGCTCAAACCCTCTCTTGAATCGTCTCCTGAAAGGGAAATATTATCCTTTAATAATCCAAAATTTTTACCATATTCATTCAGAACCCTTGTTAATGCTGCTTTAAATCCGGCAAGATGCGTTCCACCTTCTCGCGTATTGATATTATTTACAAATGTCAGTAAGATGGAGCTATAACCCTCCGTATACTGCATTGCCACCTCGACGGCAATATTATCCACTTTTTTCTCAACATCTATAATACTTTGATGTATTGGCTTTCTATTTCTATTCAAATGCTCAATAAATGAAAAAAGCCCACCTTCATAATGATGTAAATTCTTTATTTCCGGAATATCCCTGAGATCTGCAACCTCTATTTTGAGATTTTTATTCAAAAAAGCCAATTCCTTCATTCTATTGTTGACAATATTGAAATCATATGTCGTAACCTCAAAAATTTCAGGGTCTGCTTTAAAAATTACCTTTGTTCCGGAATCATTTTTTCTATCCGGCGGGAGTTCTGTTTTAATTAATTTACTTTGTGCAATTCCACGTTTATAAGATTGTTTATATCTATAACCATCACGGTAAACTTCTACTTCAAGCCATTCGGAAAGAGCATTTACAACAGATACACCAACGCCATGTAATCCACCTGAAACCTTATATGTCTTGTGGTCGAACTTTCCACCTGCATGTAGTTTTGTCATTACGACCTCAACACCGGAAATACCATACTTGACATGTTTATCAACAGGGATACCGCGTCCGTTATCAACAACCTCGATGATGTCTCCTTTCAAAATGTTTATCTTTATATGATCACAATATCCGGCAAGAGCTTCATCAATACTATTATCCACAACCTCATAAATCAAATGGTGAAGACCTTCTATACCAGTAGACCCAATATACATGCTTGGTCTTTTCCTAACACCTTCCAAACCTTCTAATACTCTAATGTTTTTCGCACTATAATCGTTCATCTCAATTTTCTCCTCTGTTTTTTTTATAAAATTCGTAAAGTAAATAACCGAAAAGGTCATCTTTCTTAATGCTATTTTTACATTTATTGATATCCTTATCTCCTAATTGCTTTAATGGGCTGAGTTTCTTATTACTCTTAACAGTGAAATCTTTAAAAAATTTAATCCTGACCACTACTTTATCCACTTTTATTTTTAGCTCCCTCACTATGGTCTCCTTAATATTACCTGCTTCCATTCGAACATATGTTGCCCAATCAGGACCGTCTGCCATGATATAAAGTATACTATCTTCATATTTAAAGGGGCTTAGATGTACCCTTCCATCCTTAATTATTATATTTGTCCAAACTTTTTTAATTTTTTTAATCTCTTCTTGATCTTTTTTTGAACCTTTTATAAAATCAAATAAAACTTTCTTTAAGGTAACAGCCCTTTTTTTCATTCAATGGGTCTTATAGGCATCATCATGGTAAAATAATTCTCATCCTTTTCATCAGTTATTAAAATAGGACTCCTTACATCACTGTAAAAAACGATGAGTTCCTCATTTTCAAACCATGTTAATGCTTCTTTAATAAAATTAATGTTCAATATAAAATTAATTGGCTCTATTTCGGAATTATCCAATGGGATATTATCCTTTGCTTCACCCACATCGGTAAGATCAGAATAAACGTCCAAACCACTTTTATTAAAATTTAAATTAACATTATAGCTCTTCTTCTCTGCAAGGATCGAAACAAATTTTATTGCTCTCAGAACCGGATTTCTTTTTATTTTTAATTGCTTCATAGTTGAAGTATCGGGTATAATATCGTAATAATCAGGATAATTTCCCACTATTAATTTACTTACAACCTCATTATTCTCATATTTAATAGCAATTTTGCTGCCATCTTGCGTTATAATAACGTTCACTGGCACATCGCTTAAAGGCAAGGTATTCGCTAAATAATTTAATAATTTTTCGGGAACTATGATCTTAATATTCTCTTCCGGTAATTTTTGAAAATCGGCTTTTATTCTATTAACAACCATTCTATGACTATCAGTTGCAACCATTGTAAGTTGCTGCTTTTCCTTTTCAATATCCCATAGAGAACCCACTAATATCATATTCGCAGTATCTTTTGAAACAGCATAAGCCGTTTTTTTAATATTATCCTTTAATAATGTTGAAGGCAATATAAATGAATCTTTCTCCTCGATTTCAGGATAGATGGGATACTCATTTTCAGGAAGACCGAGGAAACTTATATTTTTATTGGCACCACGGATAATAACCTTCTCTGCCTTTACTTGCTCTATTTCAAGCTCTTCATCTTCAAAATCTTTTATTGCCATATTCAAATACTTTCCGGGGATACCCAAAGCACCCTCTTCTATGACATTAGCATCAAGCACCTTTTTAAGGTTGATCTCATAATCGGTGGCTTCAAGAATAACACCTTTATCCTTAGTTGCTTTCACCATAATAAATGAAATTGCTCTATAAGTTGTCCCAGGTACTAAAATCGAATTAAGTTCGCTTACCGCTTGGATCAGCTCGTCTTTTTTTATTACAAACTTCATAACGACCTCCGTTTATTTTATTATACCATTTTTAACAGTTTTTTCCAAATTTTTGGTGCGTTTTATCTCATTTGGTATTGGAATATTTTTATTTTTTTTTAAACTCTTTTCGTCACCATATAAAAAGAGTTATGAACACACATTTTATTATTGTTTATCATCATAAAACCATATGTTTATTTTAATTATTATATACCTTGGGCTTAATGATTATTATACCAATATTTATTGACTTATACTTGATTGACTTTTACTATGTAAAAATGGAAAGTTAATCGGAAGCTTCTTGCCACTTTTTTTCAAGAACTTTTGTTTTAATAAATTTATCCTTATCAGCATTCCAGTTGTATTTATTTATTTTTACTTCGTAAACATAAGTATCGCTACTAATATCATCATTCCATGGAGAACTACCTATTTCCAATTGAAAAATATTAAATTCCTTTTTTATTTCTCTCTCTATGTATGATATTCTCATATATTCATACCCTGCATCACCTTCAAACTCATCAGAATAATTTGCTATAATTTTATATTCTCCTTCATTAATTTTGTCAATTATGTAATAGTTTGAAGAGCAGCTAATCTCATGTTCTTTCTCTGCGGTTTTGATTAAATATTCAGCCCCCATAGATTTACTTTGAAAGTGAGTTTCAACTACCTTTAAGCAATCTTTTATGTTTCCGGGAATATGAAACTTTTTTAATGTTAGGTTGTTGGAAATAATTATTTCATCACTTCCAAGATATCCATTACAATCAAGGTAAATACTCCTGCATGTGCTTTCATGATTCTTATTGTTTTCATTTATTTTTTTTATTAAAAATATTTTTCCTTGTTTAATATATGTCCAATCGGGACCCCAACCAGATGAATCGTATTTGGCGGGGTTCTTTTCCGTGGGCTCAACATAATATATAAAATCCTTTTTTATGTTATTTTGATCTTTAATTTTTTTACCTTTTGTATCCTGTTCAAAAAGTGTAGCAAGTGCAATGAGATTGTATTCCTTTTCATATTTTTTAATCAATGTTTGCATGTAATCTTCACTGAAAGAAATACTGATAAAAAGAAATATAAAAGAAAAAGCCAAATAAAATTTCAATTTTTTATTAGAAATCAATATCTACTCCTAACTCTTTTAATTTTTCCATTACCCAGTTATAAACATTTTCCGCATGTTTCAATGCCGTTTTATATTCACCCTCTGACGCAGGCTCATATTCTTGTGTGTGAAAGCAAAAATCTTCATAAAAAATATTTTCCGAAACCTTCCCTGCTTTTGCTATCTCCAAACTACTTTTCGCTCTTTTCAACCATGAAATTATTATTTCGTTATTGTTCATAAACGACCTTTCCTGTTTTAAATATCTCATTATAGATCAAAAATGGGTTTTCTTTTAACATATTATATCTTTCAGGTGTCTCTACAATAATATCTACAGAAATACCTATATTGAGATTTAAATATATCTTCTGAGCCATTTTCCTACGATGTAAAATATTCTTTTTTAATATAAGAAGATCAAGATCGCTATCGTCTTTGTTTTTTCCAGTTACCGTTGAGCCAAAAAGTATAATCTTTACCGGATTTGAGATTTTTACGGTTTCTTTAATAACCTCATTAATAATTTCATCCTTCATAATTCTCTCCAATGTATCTTCATTGGTGGTACTCAACATATATTGACCAGATGCACTGGTACAAGTGAGCTGGCACCTGATGAAAATTTAGATTTCTCCCGAGCAA
>CAYVPX010000041.1:0-11120 GCA_964453935.1 uncultured bacterium
AATTTAAAAACCTTATCGGATTGAAAAAAAGATTTTATAAATATTATATTGCCTATAAACAGGAAAGTTTAGATATTACAAAGAAGGAAAAAAAGAATCTTGATACTGCTGTAGAAAACATTAATAAAGATAAGAGCTTTTTTAAAAAAACCTTTACGAAAATATTTGATTCTTTAGAAGAGGAAATGAAAACAAGGAATATAATCGCTGCATTGCGTAGATTTTACTCATTTCGTATAAAAAGAAGTACAAATAAAGCTTTTGTTGATAAAGAAAATAGTTTTAAAGTTATTTTTAAAAATGAATCTGATTATTACTCTTTACCCATAAAATTTGTTATTCAATCAAATAGAAGAGGAGTTGTATTTAAAAATCAGGAGAAAAAGGGGAAAAAATTGCTTATTCTTCCTTATAAATATTCCGGTGATACTGAGGAGGTAATTACCTTTAAAATAAAAAATAAGGATATTAAAAATTTAATTATAAAAATTAAATTAGATATTGGGGTATAGCATGAATGAAATAATAAAAAAAATATTAGATGAACTTGTAACCATCAATAGTTCCAAAACTAAATTACCTGATGAACCATTTTGCATTTCAAAAAAGAGTAAAGAAAAGGGACTTATGCTTAAATATTATATACAAAAGAACAATTTGGACCTTGATTCTGTACTAACTGCAATAAAAGCCAGTGGATTACTTGAAGTTGTTGAAGATGAAGTTAACTATATCAGTATGAAAGATGGTGAAAAAAAGACTTTCAAATATAATGGAGATATTGTTTTTTTACCAAGTGAAGATAAGATAAGGAATTTTGTAAAAATGGCGCCAGGAAAACATTCAAAGATCTTGATGGATTCTGCATTGGCACCCATGGCTATGGATATCATTTCTCAATTACAGGGAGAAAGTGAAACCACTTCCGATGATGAACTTGATCAGAAACTTGATGCTGTTTTCGGTACCCTAATTACAGATGAAGAAGACGATAAATCCGATTTTTCAGATAATGAGGAAACGATCATTGATACAAAATTTAATAACATGATGCAGGAAAATAATGATGCCAATAGCAAGGAAGATGATGATGAGACCATAATGTATACAAAAAATGAATCATTAGATCTGGATTCCTTAAACGATGCAAAAGAAAACAAAAATGTTAAAAAAATACCTGATAAAAAGATCAAATCTGAAATTGTTAAAGAAGATAAGGAACCCTTACCAACTGTTGAAAAGAACAATGAAAATGTATTTACAAATAAAAAAAATCAGGATACGCAAGAGTTGTTTGATAGTGATGTATCTGGGCATATCCCAAATCCCGATGATATACAGGAAGACCTTTTTGAAACAGAAGACGAGAACATCCCTCTCCCTGAAAAAAAAGAAACCAAGATAGAAGAAAAAGAAAAATTAGATAAACCTGCTCAAGCCGTAACAATTAATAATAAAGTAGAAAATAACAAAAAAGCAGAGGATATAATGGAGAGAAAAGCTGAGGATAATATAATAAAAGTTGATAAATCATCCCAAAAAGAAGAAAATATCATTGTTGAACCTGCCATAAAAAATAAAAGTGAAGAACCGACAAAAGAAATCAAAAAGGAAGAAATCAAGGAAAAAGATACTCCTGATATAACAAATGAAACCAAGAACGAGTATAAAAGCAAACTTTCAGACAGATACAAAATCAAATCTAAAGAAAAGAAAACCAAAGGAAAAAAGGTAAAGGAAAAGAAAATGGCAAAACCCAAAAAAGAAAAACAAGCAAAAATGAAAAAAGAAAAAATTGTGAAACAACCTTCAAAAAGTAAATTACTACCCTTTATTATCGGACCTATTATTGTAATAGTTTTAGCGGGTGGATATTTCGTCTTAACAAAATATTTTATTAATAAACCAAGCATTCCAAGGAAGATCACTACTGGCAAAAAGTCAGAAAAACAAAAGAACATTCCTCCAAAAAAAGCTAAAGAAATTATTGAGCCAAGGATGCTTTATGCTGTTGTAGTAACATCGGATTCAAGTGAAGAAAACGCAAACGCAGATATGGAAAAATTAAAAAAAGAAGGATATAATCCTGAGATAATGGAGATCAATCTTAAAGGCAATAAATATTACCGAGTTATTGCACAAACATTTGATAATCGCACAGATGCTGAAACACTCAAAAATAAAATCAATAGTGAAGGCAAGTGGGATGGTGTATTTATTTCAGCTATGGAGGCAAATAAATGATAAATAAGGATAGTTTTATTATATTTAATATAGCAGAAGACCTAACAAGAATAGATATTGATGAATTGTCTCGCACTTTTAATAATATGGTCATGAGCGGAGAAAAGAATTTTATCCTTGATATAAGAAATTGCACTAATTTTGAGCCCATTCATTTTAATGACATAAATGTTATTGCTAACCGGGCTAAAAAAAATTTAGCTAACTTTGCAATATTGGGAAAAAAGAACAATAGTATTGATAATTTAATAAAAGAAAACAAATTTAACAGTAATATCCCATACTTTTATAGTTTTGATGATATTATTTATTTTTTTTCACAGAAGAAGAAAAACGGATTAAAATATTTTACAATGGAAATGGCTTTTTCCGGAGAACTGGACAATTTACCCAATATTCGTGAATTTATTTGGTCAGTCCTGCATAATCTTCCATTATCGGAAGATGAAAATAATTTGATCGTGTTATCAATAGATGAGGCGGTTGCAAACATTATGAAATACGCATATAGAGGAAGTGATCAAAAGCATCTTGTCATACAAGCACAATTCAAATCACCTAATTTAAGGTTCTTGATCATAGATAACGGTGAAGAGTTTGATCCCACCGATAAGGATGCAGAAGAATTAAGTGTTGATGAATATATTACCCAGGGACATCATGGCGGCTTGGGAATTTTTATTATTGAGCAAGTAATGGATAGATTTAATCATTTTTACGTCCCAGGCATGGGGAATAGGCTGATACTTGAAAAAGTTGTAGGGAAAGATGAAAATATTAGTAGCTGATGATCTTGAAAGTATTCGAAATGTTTTTGATATAATTTTAAAAAAGAATAAAGAAGATGTTCTTTTTAAAGCTAAAAATGCGCAAGAAACACTTGAAATTTCCAAGAGAGAACAACCCAATGTCGTTTTTCTTGATATAAAGTTACCTGATAAAGATGGTACGGATATAATTCCTGAATTAAAAAATTACGCGGATCATATCATTGTTATCACAGGGCATGCTTCCGTACAAAATGCAGTTAGCACTCTTAAAATGGGCATTTATGATTACCTTGAGAAGCCTTTCGAAGCACAAAAGATTGAAATAATTATAAAAAACATTAGACACGAAATTGAACTTTTAAAAAAGATTGGGCAATTGGAAGATGAAAGTATTCAACTCATTGGTGATGACCCGAATATTGAGAAAATCCGTTTAAATATCCCCAAGATAGCACAATCTGATGCCACTGTTTTGATTCAAGGAGAAAATGGTACCGGCAAAGAAATTGTTGCAAGATCAATATACAAACATTCCAAATTAAAGGGACCTTTCGTAGTATTAAATTGTGCTGCACTTCCTGACAATCTAATTGAATCAGAGCTTTTCGGTTATAAGAAGGGTGCTTTTACAGGTGCTGAGCGTGATAAAATAGGTAAATTGGAGCTTTCCCATAATGGCATATTATTCTTGGATGAGATTGGAGATATGGCGCCGAATACTCAGGCAAAATTATTGAGAGTTCTACAATTTAAAACCTTTTCGCCGCTTGGAAGTAACGAGGAAAAGAAGGTCAATGTACGATTCATTACTGCTACAAATAAAAATATTAAAGAGGAAATTACCGCAGGAAATTTTAGACAGGACCTTTTTTACAGGATCAATGAAATTCCCATATTTCTTCCACCATTACGGGAACGAAAAAAAGATATTATTAAATTGCTTCAATATTTTCAAAAAACATTTTATAATGAACATCAATTTTCCTTCTCGAAAAAAGCTTTAGATATTATTTCTTCATACAATTTTCCCGGGAATATTCGTGAGTTAAAAAATTTTATTAAAAGATTGATTGCAATATCAAACACAAAATCAATTGATGAGAATGTATTATTAGAAATCATTCCGGAAATTAAAGATAAGGTATCATTTAAAGAAGAAAAAGGTATAAATACCCAAGAAAGCCCTCATAATTACTCGGATTTTATGGATAATATTGAGAAAAAATTTATTGAAGATGCTTTAAATGAAAACAATTGGAATATATCAAAAACTGCCACTGCAATTAAAATGCAGCGTTCGAACCTATATAAAAAAATGAAAAAATATAATTTAGCAAAAGATGACATTAACTGAAGATTCTGTTTTTTTGTATAACAGTGTAGATTTTAATTTGGGGAATAACATTATTGAAATAGGCTGCGGCAATGGCACAATGTTAAAAACATATGGTAAAAAATATAAAAAAAAACATTTTTGGGGTATAGATATTAATACTGAAAACTTTAAATCTGAGAATGTGCAAATCATTAGAGGGGATATAAGAGATATTAAAGCAAAATTTCAAGACCATTTTTTTGATATTGTAATTTCAAACCCGCCATATTTCAAGTTTGGAACAGGCAAATTACCATTAAAGAAAAATATTACTGAAAAAGTGGATGTTGAGCTAACTATAGATGACCTCAGCACTGCCATTAAATATCTTTTAAGACCCATTGGTTTTTTTTATTTTGTTTATCCAACATATAGGTTATACGAAACATTGGATACATTAAAAAAAGAGAATTTAAAACCATATAAATTACAATTCAGACATGCAAGATCAGGTGAAAAATCTGATATTTGCCTATTTGTGGGGAAAAACAGAAAAGGTGATATTCAACCTGATGTTATATTCCCCAATATAAATACAGGAGTTTAAAAAATGAAGGTAATTATACCCGTAGCCGGAGAAGGAACAAGATTAAGACCACATACGCATACTATACCCAAGGTTCTAATAAACATTGCAGGGAAACCCATTATTTCGTATATCATAGATAAATTGAAAGATATTCCCAATGTTGAATTTATTTTTATTCTCGGATATTTAGGGGAAAAAGTTGAAGAATTTTTAAATAGTGAATACAAAGAACAGACATTTCATTGCATATACCAAAAAGAACAATTGGGATTAGGCCATGCAATTTATCAAGCATCTTCAAAAATGAATGATGATGATGAGACATTGATCGTGTTGGGAGATACCATTTTCGATACCAATTATGATTTTCTAAATAGTAATCATTCTATTTTAGGTGTAAAAAAGGTTAAAGATCCCCGTAGATTCGGTGTTGCTGTCGTTGAGAATGGTGTTATAAAAAAATTAGTGGAAAAACCCCAAGATTTCGTTTCAGATCTTGCTTTAGTGGGAATATATTTTATAAAACAATGGAAATCCCTAGAGAATTCACTTAATTATATAATCAACAATGGTATTATGACCAAAAATGAATTTCAACTTACCGATGCGTTGCAGGACATGATCCAAAACGGAGAAATATTTAATACCCATAACATTGAGGGTTGGTACGATTGCGGTAAACCTGAGACATTGATCTCAACAACAAAGATACTTTTGGATAAAAAGAGCATCATTAAAAACGGTACAAATTCTGTTTTCATTAAACCGTGTTATATTCCTGCTTCGGCAAAAATCGTAGATTCCATTATCGGACCTTATGTTTCCGTGGGAGAAAATGCTATTATCGAATCCTCTATCATAAGAGATTCGCTTGTAGATAAAGATGCAGAGCTTTATAATGTGAATCTGGATAATTCCTTGATCGGTGCCAATGCTTTTGTAAAGGGACAATCAAGATCCCTAAATATTGGTGATTCGTCTGAGGTTATTTATTAATGAGAGCATACGACATAATTTATAAAAAAAGAAATGGCGGTAAGTTATCAAAGGAAGAAATCCATTTTATGATAGAAGGTTTCGTAAATGGGGATGTACCGGATTATCAGATGTCAGCATTTACAATGGCAATATTTTTTCAGGGAATGGATTTTGAAGAAACGGTAGAGCTCACTTTTGCAATGGTCAATTCCGGCGAAACATATAATCTTGATACACTTCCCTTCCCCACTGTTGATAAGCATTCAACAGGGGGCGTTGGTGATAAAATATCAATTCCATTAGTTCCAATTGTTGTAACCTATGATGTTATTGTTCCAATGATGTCAGGACGAGGATTAGGACATACCGGAGGAACCTTAGATAAATTAGAATCAATTCCCGGATTTAAAGTAAATTTTGAGAAAAATGATTTTATTAACCTTTTAAAGAAAAATAGAGCTGCGATGATCGGACAATCAAGTGATATAGCTCCAGCAGATAAAAAGCTCTATGCACTCCGCGATGTTACTGCTACTGTTGACTCAATACCATTGATAACAGCAAGTATCATGAGTAAAAAAATTGCAGAAGGTGCTAAAAATTATATTTTTGATGTTAAGTTCGGAAGTGGCGCCTTTATGAAAGAATATAATGATGCGGAGAAACTTGCCAAATATTTAAAAGAAGTGGCAAAGATCGCTGGAAGAAATTCTGATTATATACTATCCGATATGAATACTCCTCTTGGCAACACAATTGGTAATCGCTTGGAAATAATAGAATCTATTGAAATATTAAAGGGAAACGGACCGCAAGATGTAAAAAAATTGACAGAAAAATTAGCAGCAAGAATGCTTGTATTAACAGGTATTTTTAAAACAGATACTGAAGCAATTAGGGACATAGAAACAAAATATAAAACCGGTATTTTTATTGAAAACTTTAAAAAGATCATTGAAGCACAAGAAGGTGATGCTCGAGTTATTGATGATTATAATATCATGCCTCCGGCAAAGAAAAAATACTATTATAGAGCAGGAAAATCCGGAAAAATAAAAAAAGAGGATGCACTCCTATTCGGTCTTGGTTCATTGGCAACAGGTGCGGGTAGAGAGAGGAAAGAAGATACCATTGATCATTCGGCAGGAATTCAACTTCTGAAAAAAGAAGGCGATCTTATTGAGAAAGATGAACCAATTTTAATAATACACTATAACGATAGTAAAAAATTAGAGAATGCATTGCCCTACTTGGATAAAGGTTTGATAATTGAAAAATAAATATCTTAATTTTTATATGCATTATATCAGTAAATACAAGAAGCGATTCATTACAGCCATTATTTTCATGTTCCTTTATGCTATATTAAATGCATCGGTGATCTTTGTAGTAAAAACGGTAATTGATGATGTTTTTGTAAATGCTCAACTTATTTCTCAAGGCAAGACCATTGAAAAAAAACCGCTAAGTTTTAAAACATTTTTTAATAAAGGAACAAAGATACCAGATCATAAAACAAAATCAAAACTCTTAAAAATTACTAAAAAAGAGGGAAAACATTATATTGTCCATTCCTTGATCATTATTTCCATAATTTTTGTACTTCTTTATTTTTTGAAGGGTATATTCTGGTATATTCGTAAATACATGATGTTTTACATTGGAGAGAAAGTAGTAATGGACATTAGAAATAAGATTTACGGACATATTCAAGACCTATCTATTGCCTTTTTTGATAAAATCAAAACGGGCGAGATCATGTCAAGAATTACAAATGATGTGATCTATATTCAAAGTGCCATATCAACTGCCGGTACTCAGGTTATTCAAGAACCTCTGAATCTCTTCTTTTCTTTAGCTATACTTTTCTATTTAAATTGGCAGATTACATCATTTTCTATTCTCATCATTATTATGCTCATCATTCCCATATCAATTCTTTCTAAAAAAATGAAAAAAGCAACGAAGATCTCACAAATAAAAATTGCAAATCTTAATTCCATAATGCAAGAGATCATAAACGGAGCACGAGTTGTTAAAGCGTTCAATATGGAAGAAAAAGAGAAGAGTAAATTCAATTTTGTAAATAGAGAATATTTTAATGCTATGATGAAAGGTGATCGCGCATGGGCGTTGCTCTCACCCACAAATGATTTTTTATCATCATTGGCTATTGCCGCTGCAATAATTATTGGCGGACTCTTAATTATACAAGGGGAAATGACCACTGGTGGTTTTTTTGCTTATTTTTTTGCACTGTTCTCTGCTTATAAACCTACCAGAACATTGGCAGAGGCATATTCTAACTACAAAAGGTCACAACCAATTGTGAATAGGATCAACGAAATCCTAAATGAGAATATTAATGTAAAAGAAATTGAAAATCCTATTCCAATAAACAATTTTCAAAATGAAATAATTTTTAAGAATGTTTATTTTTCTTATGATAATAGTAATCTCGTTTTAAACAATATTAATTTTAATGTGAAAAAAGGAGAAAATATTGCAATTGTTGGAGAATCCGGCAGTGGGAAATCAACAATAGGAGCTTTGTTCCTAAGATTCTACGATCCCGCAAAGGGTGAGATTATTATAGATGGAAATAATATTAAAAATTATTCTTTAAGAGACCTGAGAGCACTAATAGGTTATGTTTCACAGGAACCTTTCCTTTTTAATGATACTATTTATAACAATATTGCATACGGAAGGAATAATGTAACGGAGAAGGAGGTTATAGCAGCGGCAAAAGCCAGTAACAGTTATGATTTTATACAAAATTT
This sequence comes from uncultured bacterium, assembly GCA_964453935.1. Taxonomy (GTDB): domain Bacteria; phylum AUK180; class AUK180; order AUK180; family AUK180; genus AUK180. The sequence goes on from CAYVPX010000041.1 coordinate 8,680, forward strand.
ACCCAAGAAATTTGATACATTTGTGGGAGAAAGAGGATATTCACTTTCAGGGGGACAACGACAAAGGATAGCAATTGCAAGAGCATTGATCAAAAACCCTTATATACTAATATTAGATGAAGCAACATCTGCTTTGGATCGTGAATCTGAAAAAATAGTTCAGGACGCTTTGGATAATTTAATGATTGGAAGAACAAATATCATTATTGCACATCGGCTATCAACCATTAAGAATAGTGATATTATCTATGTTATCTCCAAAGGTGAGATCATTGAAAAAGGAACACATGAAGAACTATTAGCAAAAGAGGGAAAATACTTTCATCTGTATAATATTTTATGATCATATTCGTTAAATTTTTTTATTTTTTAGCAGATAAACAGCCGAAACTCGCATATTTTTTAGGAAAATTGATCATCACATTTACCTATTTTATTGGAATTAGAAGACATATTATCATGAAAAATCTTATGATAGCGTTTCCTGAAAAAGATATTTCTTGGTATAGAATAACTGCAATTAAAACATATCATTTCTTTGCTTTTCAAATAATATATTCAGCACATTTCTATAGGCATCCTCAAAAATTCCTAAAAGAACTAAGTATCAGTAATTATGATAAATATGAAAGGATAAATAAGAAAAATAAACCAATATTTTTTTTCACTGCTCATTTCGGGTTATGGGAATTGACAACCTTGTTCTTTGGGATAAAGGGATTAAAAGCCGCAATATTATATCAGAAAATTCACGATAAAAATATCAATAACTTTATATTGAAGTTCCGACACATGACTTCACTCACCTATATTCTAAGAAATGATATTAAGTCCCTTTTGAATTTTTTAAAGTCCGGCAATAATCTTGGTGTACTTGTAGATCAAAGACCAAGGGAGAAGGGTTTGGAAAAAAAATTCTTTAATAAAAAAGTTAGATTCTATTATACACCTTTTAAATTAGTAAAAAAATATAATGGTCATCCACTATTTGTTTTTCTCAACTCTAAAAATGGAAAGTATTTTCTAAATATTATTGATAATGTTGGTAATACACCTGAAGAAATACTTGATAACTATATTAAGAACTTAGAAGAGCATATAAGAAAATATCCCGAGCAGTATTTTTGGTTCCATAATAGGTGGAAAAATGCCAGATAAACCTTATAAAAATGGTGTAAATTTTCAATGCATCCCCGGATGTGCTCGATGCTGCCGTGGAACAGGCTATGTCTACGTATCCGAGGAAGAAGCAATTGAAATTTCTAAATATTTGCACATAACAAATGGGGAATTTCTTAATAAATACACAAAATTTAATGAGGAAGGAAAAAGAATTTTACTTGATAAACATAGTAAAGTGGAATGTATCTTTTTAGAAGATGATTACACATGTGCCATATATGATGTGCGACCTATCCAATGCAAAACATATCCATTCTGGACGAGAATATTCAAAGATAAAGGTTCGCTCAACTATGAGAAACTACATTGCCCGGGTTTTGGACAGGGTAAATTTTATTCAAAGAACGAAATTGAAGACAAACTTTATGATGTAGGTGAGTAGAAAAATAATAAAATAGAATTCAACAACACTTTTTTTATACTGACTGCGCCGGAAATCCGTATCCTCATTTTCACGAGGACAGACCCGATACGGGATCTATCTCGGAGTTTTTTAATTTTAGATTTATCAAATATTTATTAAGGTTTTCCACAATTTCCCTGACAACAATTACAATCAACCTTTTTCCGGTCTCTTTTCATTTTGTCAATTACAACTATTCACTACTGTATTTTCTTAATTGTCTCTTAATCTATACCTCAAAGCATATAACTTTATTTTATTACTGCAAATTTACCTACTGTTTTGTTCCCTTTTTCATCAGAGATATAGTAAATATAAATACCGGATTTTATGTCATTTTGACCGTCATCTTTTAAATTCCAATCATATTCAATGCTATCCGCGGTTCCTTCAAAAATGAGTTTACCTGAAATTGAATATATATCTATCTTGGAATTTTCAGTCAAGTTGTTAAATGTAATATAATCCACACCAAAGGATTTATTATACGGATTCGGGTAAACTTTTACATTGGAGAGATCAGTCGAAAACACCTTACTCCCTGTAAAATCCTGCGCGATATTTCCCGAAAGATCACTTTTGGTAACATGATCAGGTGTAAATGCATAATTTTTTAGTGATGGCGTGATCACATAGGTAGCGCCGGCTTCTATATTATCAAATAAATAATTTCCGTTCGCATCGGTTATTGTCGAAGTTAAGGTTTCTCCATTTTTTGTTATTAATATCTTAACACCTGGAAGAACATTTGCACCCGCAGTAGTAACTGTTCCGCTAATACTCCACATATTTAACATCCCGGTAAAATCAGCATTTGTTACATCATTGCTTAAATCGATATAGGTTTTGTTTGCAG
>CAYVPX010000042.1:0-2635 GCA_964453935.1 uncultured bacterium
ATGAACTTCTTTTCTTCTCGTATAATAACACAAAACCTTGGAGTTCCGGGACTTTTCAACTCAATAACGGAACACTTATAATAAAAGATAACGTAAGCAAAAAAGAATATAAAATAGTTTTTGCAAAGAATACATTAAAACTTATTGATAAAAATAAAAATGAGATCCTCTTGGTAAGGGAAAACAAGGAACCCTCAGAAAATAAAATCTTGTTGAACAATTTTAATAGTATTTTAGGTGAAGCGGAAAGTTTATCGGGTATTGAAAGCGGCGAACCCAAACCAGTAAATATTCAATGGAAGATTGATGAAAAAAAGACAACTTCAATAAATGGGTATTTAAGTATATGTAATTTATCCGATAAAAACCCTGATTTTTCAAAGGTGAATGAGGCGGTAAGTTCAATTTGTGATTATTTGGAAGGGCTTGGTTATAAAAAAAGTGAGATAAATTCATCGGAATTTCAAGAAGGGTATAGTGATGGGACATATATTATTACCGTTACAACAAGTAATGATAATTTTAATATTAAAATAAGCATAGGCGTATTAGAAAATAAATAGGACTATTTCTTTCTATTTACCAGCAAATCGTTGGAACATATTTGATATATTTTATTTAAAAATATTGAAAGATAGGTATTTTTTTAATATGTTTTTACATTCTAATGATATGTTTGCCAATTTTTCATTTTAATCTTTTCCAAAATCTATTAGCAACTTCAATAGATCTTTTGGAGATCTCCTTCTCATCAATATTCAAGGTCAATTTAAAATCTTTCATTAAAAAATTACCGTTTGCAATAGTGTGCCTCACCCTTGAATTAATGATCCCAAAAAGTAAATGCCCTATGAAATTATTTTCGTCTATTACCGTTGGCGGACTGTAATCAAATATTGCCAGATCTGCATAATATCCCTTTTTGATCTTTCCTATTTTTTTATTCATTATTTTTTCTGCAATAATAGAATTATTTTTTATTGCTGTAAATGCTTCATTCCAGCCGTACACCGGAAGTTTATTTTTTATATGGGTAAGATAATATGCTAATTGATATTCTTTTAATGGAATATTGTGCATGCCATCCGTACCGATTCCCACTGTTATATCTTTTTGTATTGCCTTTGCAAGATCAAAAATTCCCACAGCATTATTTAGATTGGATGAAGGATTGTGAATCAAAAAAGAATTGTTTCTTTTTATAAGATTCCATTCATCTTCATTGGACCAAACCCCATGGATCAAAAGTGAATGATCTCTCAATAACCCATATTTATTGAGGCGTTGAGATGTATTTTCATAACCAAGTTTTTTTACAAAATCCTCATCTGATTTATCCTCTGCCAAATGACAATGTATTGATAAATTATTCGGGGAATTTTTCGCAATATATTTAAGATCATCATCGGAGAGTGTTAAATTGGCATGAAGACCAAGCATCCCTTGAATATTTTTATTTTCTTGTTTTTCAAAAAAATCAACATTTTCTTTGACTTCTTTTTTGAAAATATCATTACCGTTTCGATTTGTTATTTCAAAGGCAAGTGTTCCTTTTATATTAAAATCCTCCATAATATTTTTGATCTTATTTAAACTACCGCTAATATATTTTGTTGAAACATGATGATCAAATACCGTGGTTGTACCATGCTTAATCCCCTCAATAATGGGAAATACTACTGAATAGTAGATCTCTTCTTCCGTCAACTCAAAATCAAGTTTCCACCAGAATTTTTCCAAGACTTCCGTAAAATTCTTTGCCGGACTCCCGGGTAAACTCAATCCTCTTCCCAAGGTAGAATAAAAATGCATATGAGCATTGATAAGTCCCGGCAATGCAATAGTTCCGGACATATCATAACTTTTTATTTCGGGATCATTGAATTTTCCAATATTGACTATCTTATCATTCTCTATTAGAACATCCTGATCTTTAAAAAATGGTTTATCATCATCAAAAGTAATTGCTGTTAAATTCTTTAAAATATATTTCATAGCTCACCTCACTATTGCAAATTTCTTTATAGTCATTCCCTCACTATTTTTAAATATAATAATATAAACACCAGAAGCAATATTAGACCCCTTTGAATTTTTCAGATCATAGTGATAATCACCTGAAACAAGGGCTTTATGAAAGATAAGCCGTCCGCCGATCTCATATATTGTTATATCGGTATTATCAGGTAATGCCGCAAATGTAATATTTTTTTTGGCGGGATTGGGATATAATGTGTATGGAATATTACTATAATGATCAGTTTTTACATTCCCGTTTTTGTCAATGGAAGGATCCCCGTAAATATTAAAATCATAGACATTGGCAAGTGTATAAGGCGCCCAATCAGCAGAAGATTGTTCCATGACCGTAATTCTCGCATCATTTAAAGAATCACCGGTTTTTTTATTTAAAAACAGGTTTTTTGTAAAATAATATTCAAGTTGAGAATTTCCGGGATCGTTTTGTGAACCCCAGCCGGGCATATACCATGATTCAAGGGTTGAAGCAATAACGCTTACCCCGTATTTTTCAATAATATCAAAGGCAAGATTACCCCAGTCATTGGATTCGGCGTAACCATTTAGACAAGAACCGGAGAAAACGATCATAGGACAATAGGTATCAACAAGATCA
>CAYVPX010000042.1:2735-8566 GCA_964453935.1 uncultured bacterium
GTTGTTATTATTCCATCATTTTTTAAAACCTCATATAGAATGGCTCCATCCGTTATTGGTATCGAGCTGCTGTCTTCATTGGAATAATTGGAAATAGCACCTGCATATAGAACATTATTATTTCCGGGAGCTTTTGCAAAATTAATTATTCTTTGCAGTATTGCTTTCACTTTTACGCTATCCGAATCAGGGTCAAATGGAATCCTTCCGATTTCAAGATCAAAAGAAATAGATGTTCCCACATCATCTGTTTCCTCTCCAAGTTTACCATCGCCATCTAAGTCCCAGTTCTTTGCCGTATCCGCATAATAAATATCACTATGAATAGGTCCCGCCCATGTATCATTATCACTGGGCCCATTGGTCATATTATCCCATGGGTACATATTGATCATGGGAATATTCGTGGTAATTGAAAGAGGGTTATCAATAACGGTTACGGGAGAAATAATTAAAAAATATTTTGCACCATTATTATAATAATTATTTAAAAGGTTACGCAGTATTGAGGCATTACTTGAACAATTATTTTCAAAATCAATTACTTTTACATTTAATCCGCAATGATTTTTAAAGCTAATATAATCGGAAAGTGTTTCCGTAACATTACTATTCAAATGAGGAACAGCAATTATCATTTGGTATTCTTGATTTATCGTTTTAATAGAATACTTGTCTTTAGATATCACCTTAATTTGAATATTTTCAATCTTTTTTCGCAAATTTCTTGAGAAATTATATGAATATGATAAAGAAGCAAATCTAAATATTGTTACACCGTTTTTATAACAAGATGATAAAAGCTTTATGGGAATTTTAGGGTAAAATTCATTTGATCTCAATAAATTTTTTCGTTTTATTGTAACCTCATTAGTAAATTGATCTTTATTAAAATATATTGAATTTACCATTGGAATAGAACAATATTTATCTGATCTCAATATATAATTTTCCACTTTTCCATATGAAATGTGGTAATTGATATTATCAATATGTATATGTCCATTTACTTTTACTGTAAGAATTTCACCTTTTAAAGCCGGTGAAAATAGGTCAAAGTAAATATTCCGTAAGGGTTTAATATCATTAAATTTAAATAATGTGGTCTCGCCAAAGATCGCTATAGCAAAAATAAAAAATAATAATAAAAGCATCTTTTTCATATGTTTATTTTACCCTTGTAAATATATATTTTCAACATATTTGATCAGTTTGGTTTTAAGTTTTTCCATTTTTTCTTCATTTTTTTTTGTATCATGGGTATATCCGAAAATATGTAAAATAGCATGGGATATAAAATTTAATATAGATTTTTTTCTATCAGTAAATGTTTTATCAGAATCCCTAATGACCTCATCCCAATTTATTACGATTTCCCCGATAAAATTTGAGTTATCGTTGATATACGAAAAGGATAGTTCATTTGTGATTTTATTTATATGTCTGTACTTTTCGTTTAATTTTTTAATTTCTCTATCATCACAAATGAGAATATTCAGTTGCTCTTTTTTTTTAATTGTCTTATTATCAATATATTCATTTTTTATCAAATAATTAATGAGCTTATTTATTGTTTGCTTGATAAATGGGATATAAATATTCTTATTTTTTTCATTTATGTAATTTATCTCAACCCTTATTCTCTTCATCATATTCTATCCTTTTGTGGTACATATTTTGAATTGTATTAACAAAAGAATTGGCAACGGTATAAAGCTCCTGTAATGTAATGGGAGCATCACTTAATTGTTCTTCTTTTATTAATATCTCTTCCAATGTTTCAAAGACCATTTTCTTTATATCTTGATACTTATAGCTTTTTAATAACCTTGATTTTGCTTCTACACGATCACCGAACATTATAATGGCAGATTCTTTGAAACTTGGTTTATTTCCTTGATATCTAAATTCATTTTCATCAATTTCATTACCGGTCTTTTTCGCCATTTCTAATGCTTTATTATAAAAATAACTAATTAAGGATGTACCATGATGTTCTAAAATTATCTTTCTTATCTTTTGAGGCAGCATATGTTTTAAGGAAAGCTCGTATCCGTAAATAACATGCTGACGAATGATCTTGGCACTCATTATAGGAGCTATTTTATCATGGGGATTTTTTTTGTTTGTCTGGTTCTCAATAAAATAATCAGGATTTTTGGTTTTCCCAATATCATGAAAAAGTGCTCCAACCTTGGCAAGCATGGGGTCTGCATTTATTTCATTTGCCGCTGCTTCTGCAAGATAGGACAAAGAAATGGAGTGCTGGTAAGTTCCCGGTGCGGTTAATGCAAGATTTTTCAATAATTCGTGGTTACCAGATAAGAGTTCAACCATTTGAAAAGGTGTTGACAGATCAAACATGGACTCGAAAAGGGGAATCAGGGAAATCAAAATAATGTATGAAAAAATATTACCCATTATAACAATAATGATATGTTTAAAAATAATTAAAAATTTTATGCCGACGATGAGGTCCATAGCAACAACAATGGAAGAGGATAATAATCCTATCAAGAGCATAGAGAAAAAAAGCGAACTTCGTTTAATAATATTTTTTGTCAGTCCTACTGTAATAATTGTTGTAGTTATTCCATATAACACTAATGTCAGCTCGTTTTGAAAAAATATTCCAGCAAGGATCGAGATCAAAATACCATTGTAAATTGCAAATTTTTTGTCAATGAATAGTGCAATAATATATACATAAAAAGAAAATGGAAGCAACAATTCGGAGATCATTGCATTTGGAAAGATTTTCATCGCATAATATATAAAATCCATTAGGATTAGAAAAGTTATATATATAACAAATAAAATAAAATTTGAATCGTTCTTTTTAAAAAGTGTTTTTTCTTTTTCGGGGTAATAAACAAAGAGAAGAAATAATAAAAACACTAATAAAAAAATACCTATTCTCTTTCTACTTTTATACTCTTTACTGAGGAAATTACTGATCTTTCTCAAAAACTTAACATCATCTTGTGTAAGTTTATCTCCTTTTCTATAAAGTATTTCTCCCTTTTGAATTTTTCGTATAATGGGTTCAATTCTACCAATAAGTTTTTTTTCATTGTTTAATGATGCTTCGCTATTATATAAAAGATTACCCTGCATAAAATTAGTTAAAAGAAGTGACAGAAAATGATTTTCCTTTATAAAGTAACTATTCCCAGATAAAATATTAACGATAGTGCTTATTGTGGGTAGTTCTGAAATGTCTTTATTTATTATTTTATCTTCGTTTTGGATAACTACAATATTTGTTTTTTTCTTGGTTAACTTAATGATCCTTTTGATTTCATCAAGGGAATTTACAAAACCCTCTTGAAAAAACGGTTTTGTTTGATCAATAATATAATTTTCAAGTTCGTCATAATTTATAACAGAAAAGAGCCTATGCCATTCCTCTTCATTTAATTTCTCGCAGAAATGATATTTGGAAAGTAATCTTTTTTTTCTTATATAATATCTTTCATTTTTAAGAGAATTTACATAATTAAAAAAACCTATTATACTATTGACAAATATTGTATATCTATTTTGATCAACAGAAAAGACAGGAGAGATCTCAGAAATTTTTTTCTGGTATAATTGATTCATTTTCTCATCATCTTCTATTGAAAAATTAATGGGAGCAACAATATCTTTTTTTACGTTTTCACTTATATCTATGGTTGCATAAGGTAAAATAAGGACCTTATTAAAAATCCATAGGGTTAACAAAAAGGCGATTGAAATAAGTATTACCTTCATACTAACATCTTTTCTTGAGAAAAAATCCTTTACCTTTTTATGGATATTTATACCGAGATCAAAGAAAAAAGAGCTGTTATTATTCTTTTTCATATTTTTCAAAAGCCTCTATGATCTTTTGGACCAATTTATGTCTTACTACATCACTCTTGGAAAGTTCCAATACTTTTATTTTATCAATTTTGTCCAATATCTTAGCAGCAAGTATTAATCCCGAATCATTTTTTTTAGGAAGGTCAATCTGTGTTATATCTCCTTCTATTATTGCCTTGGACTTATATCCAATCCTCGTCAGGAACATTTTTATTTGTTCACGCGAGGTATTTTGCGCCTCATCCAATATGATGAATGCGTTGTTGAGCGTCCTACCCCTCATAAAAGCCAACGGGGCGATTTCGATGATTTCGTCCTCAATTAAATTCTGGACCTTATTAAAGGTTAAATGCTCAAATAAGGCGTCATAAATAGGCCTTAAATAGGGATCAAATTTTTGTTGAATATCTCCGGGTAAATAACCCAATTTCTCGCCTGCTTCAACGGCGGGGCGGGTGATCACTATTCTTTCTACTTCATTATCCAATAGTGCTTCCACTGCGCGGGCAACCGCAAGATAGGTTTTACCGGTTCCGGCAGGACCTATGCAAAAAATAATGTCATTATCCTTCATTGCTTTTATATATTCTTCTTGCCCAAAGGTTTTCGGCTGAATAAATCCTCTTTTAGGACCCACCTTTATAAGTGTTTTAAAAAGTGTTTCCGATGATTTTACACCAAATTCTTTTCCGAAATCCACCAGATATTTTAATGTTTTTTTATTTATTTTATATCCTCTTTTTATGGAATTTGCAATGTCAAAAATAAGGTCATATGCTTTCTCTTCATTTTCTTTTTTTTCACCCATAATTGTAATTATACCTTTAAATGCGGTTATCTTTACATTTAAAGAATCCTCAATATATTTTAAATTTTCGTCATTTGAACCATAAAGTATTGACAATAAACCTTGAGAATCCATCTTAACAAGATTAATTTCCATTATTACCTCTAATTTCTAACCCTAAATCCTCCAATTGCTGCAAAGAAACATTTGAAGGGGAATTTGTAAGTAAGCATGCACCTGATGTTGTTTTAGGAAATGCAATAAAATCTTTAATACTTTCATCCCCGGATAAAATAGCTGCAATTCTTGCAATCCCGAGAGCAATTCCTCCATGCGGCGGTAATCCATATTTCATTGCTTCCAAGAAGAAACCGAACCTGTCATTTTGAAATTTTTCATCCATTCCTAAGATCTCAAAAACTCGTTTTTGAATATTAATTTTATTTATTCTTATACTTCCGGATGCTAATTCACTACCATTTAACACCAGATCATATGCTTTTGATGGAATGTGTGAAAAATCTGTTGCTGAAAGGAACTCCGCTTCATTTTTTGGTGAAGTGAAAGGATGATGAGCTGATTTGAATCCACCGTCATCATCTTTTTCAAATAAAGGAAAATCCATAACCCATAAAAATCTAAAATCATCTTTTGAAAAACCTATGGTCTTACCTAAATATTTTCTTAATACATTTAAAATATTTTCGTTTTCATTGCCAATTTGGAAAAAAATAGTTTCACCTGATTTCATTGAAAATCTTTTGTAAAATTTCTCGTCAACAAATTTGTCTAAGGTAAAATTGTACACATCATTATCATTTGATAGCGTTAGTAAACCACTTGAACCATTCTCTTTTAAAAGAGATTCTATTTTTTTTATTTGAGATCTTGAAAATAACTTTTCAATACGAATACCGCGCACACTTTCATTATTTTTTAATTTATTTTGAATGAAATCAACAGAAATATCCTTGAATTTCTCAGTAAAGTCTTCAATGATCAGCGGATTTCTAAGATCCGGTTTATCGGATGCATATTTCTTCATTGCCTCATCATACTGCATCCTTTGAAAAGGAAGTTTTAGTTTAAGACCCAGTTTTTTGAATACATATGAAAACATTGATTCTATTTCCTCAAAAATCTCATCCGGTTCAATAAAAGCCCGTTCCATATCCAATTGAGAAAATTCGGGTTG
>CAYVPX010000042.1:8666-11009 GCA_964453935.1 uncultured bacterium
CCTTCGGGAGTACTTTTTATTAGGTACGGCGTCTCAATCTCAAGGTAATCATGCGAATAAAAATATTCCCTTATATATTGAGTAATTTTGCTTCTAAATGTAATTTTTTTATGAATATCTTCATTCCTTAATGAGAAATATCGATATTTATCCCTCAATGCTTCATTTATTGTGTTAATTTTATCTATTTCAAAGGGAGGAACATCACCTTGTACCAAAAGATTGAGTTTTACTCCCTCTATTTCATATTCCCCATTTGGTATTTTTAATTTTTGATTATCTGGCCGTTGTCGTAAAATGCCCTGAATTTCTATAATATTTTCTGTTCTTAGTTTTTCAACTAAGTCATAAGAGTTTTTATCTAAGTTCTCTTTATTAAAAAACACCTGTATCTTGCCGCTGCCATCTCTTATATAGAAAAAAGTCAAGCTCCCTAATTTTCTAATGGATTCTACAAAACCATATACATGTAATGTTTTATTCAAATGAACTTTTGATATATCCTTAATGAATATTCTATTTTTCAAATTATCCTCCGGAGGTTGTTCTCATAACCTCTTCCAATGTGGAAATCCCTTCCTTTACTTTATCCAATGCCTGCTGTCTTAATGTTTTCATCCCCTGTTCTTTTGCAATACGGCGAATTTCCTTTACGGGGGCTTTTTCCATGATCGCCGCTTGCAATTCAGGTGTAATTGGCATTACTTCAAATATTGCGGTCCTTTTATAGTAACCCGTATTTGAGCAGAATCCGCAACCTTTTCCCCTGTAAAATGTAGGAATATCTTTAATTTCCTCAGGGGAAATATTTAATTGTTCTAACTCAGCATTTGTATAATGTACCTCTTCCTTACATTTTGGGCATATCTTTCGCATTAATTTTTGGGCAACTACATTTACAAGAGAAGATGCGATCAAAAAATACGGTGTACCTATATTCATCAATCTTGTAATGACCGAGGGTGCATCATTTGTATGCAGCGATGAAATAACCATATGTCCGGTTAAGGCGGCACGAATTGCAATATCTGCCGTTACACCGTCTCGGATCTCTCCAACCATTATTTTATCCGGGTCCTGTCTTAAAAATGCTTTCAATGCTTTTGCAAATGTCATCTGATGTTCCAGTTTTTCTTCTATCTCTTCTCTTGAAACATCTTGCGCTGCAAGTTCCCCTTCCTCATCTACACTAACATTCACCTGATTAATCCCGAAAAGATCAAACTCCACAGGTTCTTCTACTGTCATAACATTTGTGAAATCATCGTACATTTCAGTTAACATACTGTATAATGTAGTGGTCTTACCTGAACCGGTGGGTCCTACAACCAAAATCATTCCCCATGGCTTTTTTAAAGAATCTTTAACCTCTTTAAGGTCACGTTGATTAAAGCCGAGGGCATTCAAATTGAGCTCGATTGCCTTTCTGTCCATAATACGGATCTCTATTCGTTCACCTCTGACCGTTGGAACAAATGATATTCTAAATTCTAATTTTCTACCCTCATAATTATATTGGAATCGTCCATTTTGAGGTTTTCTTGTTTCGTCCAATTTACATCCGCTTGTTTTGGTTTTCAACACAACCGCTAAACTTCGTAATATGCTAATGGGATATTTTTTCTGTTCGTATAGAACACTGTCTATTCTATAGCGTACCCTGATGAGATTATCATCATAGGGTTCAATATGTATATCCGATGCCCTGTTTTTTATAGCATTAATGATTATCAGCTTAATAAACCCTTCGGTCTTTTTATTTTCTGTCATTTTTATTAGATCTGCCGATGAAAGCGTATCTACCTCTTCTTGATCCTCAACAATATCGACATCTTCAATTGTCTCTTCCATAAGTTGGGTTAGTTCCTCTTCCGCCTCTTCTCCTTCCTTATATATATTATTTACAGTTTCTTTTATTTCTGATAACGGTGCTATCATAACCTCAATTTCAAATCCGGTTAAGACCTGAAGATCGTGAACAAGGGTTCTATTCAATGGATTTGCCATAACAACAGTTAAGCTATTTCCCAATAGATCAATTGGAAGAACATTTTCCTTTTTTGCAATATTTGCAGGAATCTTTTCAAGCAGATAATCCTCAATAACAATATCCTTAACATCGTATATAGGAATATTTAATTGCATTGAGATTATTTCGGTTAGTTTTTCTTCGCTTATAAATTCCTTGCGGACAAGGGCTTCTCCTAAAAAACCACCATTTATTTTCTGGTCATTTAAAGCGGCAGTAAGCTGCTCCTCAGTAATAAGTCCTTTTTCAATTAATATCTCACCGAGTTTTTTCATATTAATTATTATAATAAAAAAGAAGTTTTTTTTCAATTT
>CAYVPX010000043.1:0-10757 GCA_964453935.1 uncultured bacterium
TTAATAATGTTGGGCAAACATGTATGCCAAAATATGAAGAGAAATTATGAAATGATTCAAAAAATATTCTACCATGCAATGTGTTATAAAAAGCATAATCAAAAAGAGAAAAATCAACGGTGTTTAATCCGAATGAAAAGTATTGAAGTATTCTTATTAAAGAAATAATCAGCATCCATAAAATAATAAGTTTAACTGTATTAATATTGATTTTTATTAAATGAAATTTTAGTGATTTCATAATTAATTGTACCCAATTAACGAGATATTGTCAAAATAAATAGAATTAAATATTATTAATGAAGTTGGAAAATTTTTACCTTGATTTTTTTAAGCAATTATATTATAATTACTTTAAAGGAGATCGTATGAAGAAGATGCTTGTAGTTATTACATTGCTTTCGTTTCTCAGCATTTACGCAATAACCCCTAAGGAAATTATTCAAAGGGTAGATAAAAACAGATTGGTAGCTACGGAGTATTATAAAGGCACCTTTACTATTATAAAAAAAAGTAGAACTCTAATAAAACAATTTTTCGGATATGCTAAGAATTCCGAAGAGACATTTTATATGGAATTTACAAATCCGGAGGATAGGGGGGTAAAATATCTCAAGATCAATGATGAGTTATGGATCTATTTCCCCGATGCAGACGATTCTTTAAAAATATCCGGAAGCATGCTGAAACAAGGAATGATGGGAAGCGATCTTTCATACAGTGATATGGTAACTATTGAAAATTTAGAGGAAAAATATACGGTAACACTTTTGGATGAAGAAAAGATCAAGAACACTGCTGTTTATAAAATACAGTTAATTGCTAAAAACGGAGTAAAAAATATTAATTATTATAAAGAAATTTTATATATTGAAAAGGGAAAATATGTAATGCTTAAAGCAGAATATTATGCAAAATCAGGAAGATTGTTAAAGACCATTGATGTTGAAAATGTCATAAGTAAAAAAGGTCACTATTTCCCTACGAAAATGATCATAAAAGATATGCGAAGGAAAAGCTCAAAGACCATCATTGAATTTTCAACAATTGATTTTGATATAACATTGCCCAAAGGTATTTTCTCCATAGAGTATCTTAAAAGGTGAAATTAAAATTCTTTTTGTTTTTTTTATTTTTTTCTTTAATGATATATGGCAATAAATTAAATACTTCCGGATTATTTCGTGATGAGTTTATATTAAATAAAACAACCAATTTCCAATATTCAAATGTTATGGAAAATAGATTTACTCTACAGAAAAAAAATAATTTGTGGAAGTATTATTTTGATTTTCGCCTCTACTTTTACTCAGGGGAAATTGAGTCATTATACGGGAATTTTAATTATAAATTAGTTAGAGGATTTATTAAATATTTTTCTAATATTGGTACTTTTATTATAGGTAAAACCTATGTAAATTTTGGAAATTATTCAATATTCAATCCATTTGATATGGATAAAAATATTAATTTCAATGATATTTCCTACGACAAAGAGGGCAAGTTGGCTTTGGTTTATGATTTTTCTTTCTCTAAACTGTCAGGCGGAAAAGTTTATGTAAGTCCCAATAAAGATCTTCAATACTCACTCATTGGTTCTTCTATCTATTTTAATATTTTAAAATTTGATCTTGGATTTATTATCAATCGATATAAAAGAGATAATATTATAACCGGAATTTCATTTAAAGGAGATCTTTTGCTTACCATATTTGGTAATATTGCACAACATTTTAATGATAATTTCCAAAAGAAATTTTTAGAAGCCAATATTGGACTCGAGCATTATATCGGGAATCTTTTTATTCAATTTATTTATTATTTTAATGAAATTGGAAAAGACCGCATTTCACAGTACACATTTCTTTACAATAATGATCATTATTTTCAAGCCAAGCATTATGGTTTTGTAAATATTTCCTATATGTATGATTATTTTTTGAATTTTTACGGTTATTCTTTTATCAATTTCATTGATGGAAGTTCTCTTGACCTAATTGGTTCAGATATTACTATAAATAATGGTTTTAATATATTTTTAGAAATATTTGCACTTACAGGTACGGGATCAGAGGAGTTCTCAGCATCACTTTACGGATCCTATGGTATATTATGCAGGTTTCAGGTAAAATTTTAAAGGAGTTATTATGTTATTGAAAGTAGAAGATCTTAAAAAATCGTATCTCTCGGGCAAAATTGTTGTTAAAGCTTTAAACGGCATCAATTTAGATATTGATGAAAAGGAATTTACTGCTATTGTCGGACCTTCCGGCTCGGGAAAAACCACACTTTTGAATTTGATCGGATGTATTGATTCTGCTGATAGCGGTAAAATATTTTTAGAAAATATTGAAATAACCGATAAAAATTCTAAGGAGCTGGCTTTATTAAGACGGGAATATTTCGGATTTATTTTTCAATCCTATAATTTAATACCCGTATTAAATGTTTTTGAAAATGTGGAACTTCCATTAAAATTACTGGGAAAACATTCAAAAAAGGAGATCGAAACATTGGTACTGGGAATATTAGAGGAGGTTGGATTAAAGGGCTTGGAAAAACGCATGCCATTGGAATTATCGGGAGGACAACAACAAAGGGTATCTATTGCAAGAGCGTTGGTAAAAAAGCCGAAAATGGTATTAGCAGATGAACCGACAGCAAATCTCGATTCTAAAACAGGAGAAGCTATCGTTGATATTATGAAAAATATGAACGAAATTGAAGGTGTTACATTTATATTTTCTACACATGACGAATTAATAATGAAACATGCAAAAAGAATCCTTCATATACGGGATGGACTTATTAAGTGAAAAAATGTCAAAATGAAATTATGATATTTTTTTTAAAAGAAATAACCCTCCATTCAGCACAAAAATAATAATACAATCAAGTACTATATTAAAAATTCTTACCTTTACCTGAGAGATCTCAAGATGTGATGATATGAGATCCGTGGTGTAATTATTATAATCCATTCTCAAATCTTTGAAAAAATACTTGATATTTTTTCTTTTTTTAAGTGTATATCTTGTGAAAAAATCATAGAAAATCCCGAACATAGTAAATATTTTTATCTTTGGGAAACTGAAAAGGAAGTGCTTGATCTCTTCTTTTTTAAAAATATGGAACATGAGGATGGACGATACTATTGTAATGAAAAGATAGACGGTCATATTTAATATCATCTCTTTGTTCTTATAAAATAGGTAAAGTAATAAAAAGAGAACCCCAAGATATAAAATGGTTGAAAAAAGTATTTTTAGCGATCTTTTCCACATGATAATAATGAACATCACCAAGAGAAATGCGGCGAAAATAATTCTAAGTTCAAGTGAATAAAAAATGGAAAAGAATATCTCAAGAAATAGGAATAATGAGAAAAATCTCCTCATATTAATTCTTTTTGAGCTATGTATTCAGCTATCCTTACGGCATTTGTTGCCGCACCAATGCGTAGATTATCTGCTGATATAACAGAAAAGAGTTCTTTTTTATTCTTTCCGAACCTTAATCTTCCTACATCAACAATATCTGTTCCGGTAGAACTGATGGGCATGGGGAAATTATAGTTTTTCTTATCATCCAGTAATCTCAATAAGGGATCTCCTTTTATTTTCTTTTTTAGTTTATCAATATCAATTGGATCTTTTGTCTCTAAAAAGATGGTCTCAAAATGTGAATAAAATGTAGGAACTCTTAATGTGGTGGCAAAGACATCAATTTTCTTATCCCCGAATATTTTTTTCGTCTCATTTGTCATTTTAACCTCTTCATCTGAATAATCATTATCAAGAATACTTCCAATAAACGGAAGTACGTTGAATGCAATGGGGTGGGGATAAAACTTATTCTTGACAGGGTTATTCTCAATAAAATCCCTTGTTTCATCATATAATGCACTCACCGCCCTCAAACCAGAGCCAGAGACTGCCTGCAAGGTGGTAACAATGACCTTTTTCAATCCGTACATCTTATAAATAGGATGTAAAAAGAGAACCATTTCAATGGTTGAACAATTGGGATTGGCAATGATCTTGTCCCCTTTTTTTATGACCTTACCGTTTATTGACGGTACTACCAGCGGTATTTCAGGCATCATTCTATGCCCCTTTGAATTATCAATTATCTTCCCTACCTTGTCTTTTATCTTTTTTGCAAATTCAATGGCAAATTTGGCAGATATTGCAAAGAACACAATATCATCGTTTAAATTTTCGTCGAATTTCTCAACCTTGTATCTTTTTCCCCTGAACGAGAACCTTTTACCCACACTCTTGTTTGAAGCAAAAAGACGTAAAGAATCAACTTCAAGTGTGGATATTTCAAGAAGTTCAAGCATTTTCTGCCCGACAGCTCCTGAAATGCCAACTATTGAAACCTTATATCCCATTAATAACCTTCCTTTCCCAATTTTTTATACATAATCTTTTTACCATTCTCGACACCCGGTTGATCAAAAGGATCAACATCCAGAAGTTTTGCGGTAAACACCGTTAAGATATATGAAAACATTATTGTTTGTCCCATTTCAAATGGCGTAAGTTTATCATAGATCATTGTAATATTAGGTATGCCCAAATTGCTCAAGCTTTCCATTGTTCCTTCATATTCGACATTTAAAATTTCCTTGAAAGATTTATTTTGCAAATATGAAAATGACTTTTTATTGATATTCTCTTCTATTGATATATTAACAGGAGAATCTGATTCTTTAAAAAAAACGATTACCTTGTCCCTAGGTCCCTGATTGAATAATTGAATAATTGAGTGCTGATCGCTTGGTCCTACGGCAATGATCGGTGTTTGTCCAATATGTTCGCCGTTTTTGTTTATCTTCCCCAATGATTCCGACCAAAGTTGAATGAACCATTCACCAAATGTTTTCAACCTTTTGATATAGGGCATTAACCCTAAAATATTATATCCTTTTTTATAAAAAGATAAATTACAATGCCCAAGTTCAAAAACATCTGTTGTTCTGTCATTTTTAATATCATCTAAATAGCTCTTCGCACCTTCGAGAAGTTCGGTTATTGGGAAGCCGCCAAGATATAATGGGAACAATCCCACATTACTAAGGACAGAATATCTGCCCCCAAGATCCGATGGTATCCCTAAATTATTAAAATTATTTTCCTCCGTATATGCCCGTAGATCCCCATTGTGCGGGTCAGTTATGAAAAATATGCGGTTCTTCCAAAGATCTCCGAATTCATTTCGTAATTTTTTTATAAATAAAAGTGTCAGGGCTGCCGTTTCAATGGTCGAACCTGATTTTGAAATAGAAATAACAATACTTTTTCCAAGATCAACCTGATTCAACAATTGTTCTATTTCATATGGCTCGGTAGTGTCGAGAATATAAATCTTCTTTTTAAAAAGATGTGGAAATGTGTTATACAACATTTTTGTGCCAAGTTCAGATCCACCCATACCAAGTACAATAATATTTTCATAATACGGCATGATCGCTTTTATATCATCATATTTATCTATATCATCCCCAATATGGGATGAAAAAGGAAATCCCTCAACATTTAATTTCAATAAGAATTCTCCCCTCAATAATCTGCATTCTTCATAATTTTTTTCCCTTAACTCATCCAACATTTTACTGAATAGTAATTTCATTCGAACCTCCTTAATAATGCTACTACCTTCCCCAAAATACCAATATATTTTTTCCTTATTATGTCGTATTTATCATTTTCAGGTTTTAAGATCACCATAGAGTTCTCAAAAAATACACGCTTCACCGTGGTTTCACCATCAAGCATTGCAACAATAATATCTTTATTTCTTGCATAACTTTGTTTTTTTATAATAAGAATATCTTTCGGCATGATACCTGCACCGATCATGGAATCACCCTTTACATTTAAAGCAAAATAGTCACCGTCAGGGAAAAAACTTTGATCAAAAGGTAAATAATAATCAATATTTTCAGGACTTTCGAGTGGAATCCCTGCCGATATTTCACCAAGCAGGGGGATAAATGCATCTGCCGAGATATATTCTTTTTTTATTACCAAGGTTCTTGCACCCTTATCCCTTTTTATATAATGCTTTTTTATTAAGGCACCAACCCTATCAAAAGATGCACGAATTGAAATATGAAATTTATCCGATATATCTTTTAACGTAGGCGTATAACCTTTTTCTTTATAGTATTCTATTATAAAATCAAGTGTTTCTTTTTGCTTTTCTGTTATTAATTGATGATTCATAATATTCCCTTTATAAAAATATAATAATTTGTATTGGCATTGTTATCAGTATTAACTTTATTTTTTACAATGCCCGCTCCAAATGAAAATGTTCTCCGGAATTTATATGACAGGGTAAAATGATATAAAAGATCCGCTCTCAAGGCAGCATTATCGATCTTCGTTATATCATTATAAGTTAAACTTCCGGTAAAATCAAACTTTTTCCATGGAATATAGAGAAAAAGGATTCCCTTATTAAGCGGTATATAATTATCTTTGTTGTAATTGTAATAATAAGAAAATTTCAATATCCATTTGGAAATAATAGAAAATTCACTTTTTAAAAATACCGGATAATTATGGGTTCCCGTTTCATCATAAATCGGTTCATTAAAACAAATTGCAGGATAATTCAAATTTTCATTATATACAAGTGATAGATTGGAAAGAAATATGTCTTTGGAGAATTCAACACCCAGTTGAGCGCTTTTTGTCAGGTCATAAAGATCTTTTCTCCTATTTAATAGCGGGCTCAGTTTAATCTCATTCTCATTGACCTTTTCTATATCCGTTTTCAAAAATATTTTAGTATGCTTTAGAACAAGATAGCTCAACCCCAGCAAAGGATAAATACCTTTTTCAATCTGCTTATACCCTGAAACACCCAAAAAAGCATTGAATTTATTGCAGGAATAAGCTCCCATTATGTAAATGTAATAGGTAGGTGCATTATGAACAAATGTATCCCAATCTGCCTTAAAACGTATTAATAGATTATCCAAATAGAGTTTCCCGAAAAAAATGTTCTTAAAATCATTGATCTCTTTTGCAATGTTCTCATCCGAATTATTCATTTTCAAAAACTCAAATGAATATGAAAGAAACAGATCACTATTAGGATAAAAGTCCCCGGATAACTTTGTGTTGAAAAGATTTCTTTTTATGAACTTTTTATTGGCATATTGATATATCTTATAATTTTCATTTGTATCAAGCCCAATATTCAGGCGATTAGATTTATATTTTCCCTTTACACCACCCAGGAAACTTTCAAAATAATTATTTCTAATATAGGGATAGTTGTGATAGTATGAAAATACAGGAAAGATATTTATTTTTTTTAAGAAAATGTTTCCTTGAAAGTTCGCCTTAGTATAGATATTATTACCGAAATCAAATTCGAATTTATATTGATTTTTGATCTTCTTCGGAATGGTATTTCCCTTTTTATCCAATATCTGCTTTTCATGGTTATCATCAATATTTTTTAGTTTGACCTTTACATTCCCCGTGTTCTCGATATTAATATCCTCAATTTCCGTTCCTTCTATAAGAAGCTGCGGGATCGTTTCCTCGCTATATATAAAGGTGAACAATAAGAGCAGAATAATAATACTAATTTTTTTCATTATTTAAAATTTCTAAAATACGGGAAGGAATATTATCACGATTCCCCATTTTTACATCCAATAATTCATTACCTTTTAAATCTTTTAAACTGTTGTAAAAATAGTTTTTTTTATATTTTTTTAAAACAGCAATAAGTGTTTTTTCACTTTTCACAATGTTCATTACCGCCATTTTGAATCTTTCCGCCTTCCTTTCGAGAAAACCGAGTTCATCCATTATGATCAGTTGTGAATTCTCAAAGGATTCCAGAAGTTCTTCAATGCCAAAGGTATCAAATTTCATTCCAATATCCGTAGGATCATCATCAAAGTCAAAGGAGAAAAGAACCTCATCTTCAAGTGTGCAAAACTCAATGGTCTTATCACTTTTTTTCGTGAGAAAACCTCCCATTTTCCCTTTAAATCCAGCCATCACCTTTTTTATTACGGTACTTTTTCCTACGCCCTTTTCGCCTATCAAAAAAATGTTCATATTATAAGTAAATATCCTTTACAAGATTTATCACCACCTGTTTTCTATAATCTTTTGTTGCTCTTACATCATCAATTGGTGTAATATAGGGAGTGATCTTCTTTATCAATTCTTTTTCGCTCAAACCCGATTGGAGTTCAATGAGATGAATAACAGGTGAAACCGACCCGAAGGCGAATTTTTTATATTTTTTACCCTTGTAGTATGCAACAGATGCAATGGAAATAGCGAGTGCATTTCTCTGCCCCACTTTTATATACCCTGAGTTCTTCTCAGTTAAATGTTTGTTCCTAACAATGATAGAATGTATTACCTCATCATCTTTCATAACAGTATTTCCCGGACCCTTGAAAAATTTTTCAATTGGAATTTCACGTTTCCCTTTTTTGGAATAGAGGATAATAACAGCATCCATTAAGAATAGGGGTGGCAAGGTATCCCCTGCCGGTGAAGCATTACCAATATTCCCGCCAATGGTGCCAAGATTTCTTATCTGTGGTGATGCCATATTGAACACTGCCTGCCAAAGAGGGAAATAGTTCTCTTTTATGATCTGTGAGCCCTCTATCACATCAAGCGATGTTCCGGCACCAATTATTAGTTTACCCCTTTTTGGGATAATTCCCTTTATTTCATTAAGTTTTTTAATGGAGATCAATACCTCAGGCTCAATGAGATCATTTTTCATTCTCACCACAAGATCTGTTCCCCCTGAAATAACGATACCCTTTTTCCCGTACTGTGCCTTTATTGATAAGAGGTCATTAAGGTTTTCAACATTTACGAAAATCTTGTTCATTTCTTAACCTCCTTCCCCATTTCATCTGCGGCAAGAAGCATTCCATCAACGATCTTCTTATATCCCGTACATCTGCAAAGATTGCCGGATAATGCCCTTTTCAACTCATCCACCGTGAAATGATCATTTTTATCAAAGAAACTATAACCGCTAACAATAAACCCGGGTGTACAGAAACCGCATTGAATCCCGCCGGCTTCTATTAAACCCTTTTGAATAGGATGTAGCCCTTCCTCAGGGGTGATCCCTTCTAATGTAGTGATCTCACTCCCGTCGACAGTGAAGGCAAGCACCAAACAGGATGTTACCGGTTTTCCATCAAGTAATACCGTGCATGCCCCGCATTCGCCTTTACCACATCCCAATTTGGGAGAAGTGATATTTAGGTCTTCCCTTATTACATGCAGTAAAGTGGTATTATAATCAACTTCTGCACTTTTCATTTTACCATTTACTTTTAATGTTATCTTCATTTTTTTACATCCTTTAAATCTCGACCATCCTTATTATAATAAATTTTTTCAATTTGTGCAACTATACTGAGAGCAACCTCAATGGGTTCATTACCATTCAGATTTAAACCCGCCGGGGCATAAACATCATTAGGTACCGCTATTCCTCTTTTCGCAATATTTGATACCATTATCTTAAATTTTTTCGTACTGGAAACCGCGCCGAGGTAGGCGTATTTAACCTTGTTCTTTGCTAAACTGTACAATGCCTTTTCATCTTCTTCATGGTTATGTGTCGCGATAACGATAAACATATTTTCATCTATTTCATTGAATATTTTGTCATAATCCTCTACAACGGTATAATTATGCCAAGGTAATTTTTTCCGAACATCATAAATTGTAACAGAATAACCGAGTTCTTCCGCGAGTTTTGATAACGCTTGATTTACATGTCCTGCACCAATGAGCAACAATTGTCTCTTTGATACGGTATTTATTAATAAGACCGAAGAGCTGCCGCCGCAAAGACCATCCGAACCCTCTGTTCCGGAGAGATCAACATTAAATTTTTCTGTTTTTAAGCCCTTTTTCAGCAATTCTCGTGCTTTATCTATTGCCATTTTCTCAACAATACCGCCACCAATACTTCCAATGGATGCATCTTTTGTAATGAACATCATCCTTCCCATTTCCGCGGGAGTTGAACCCTCCGATCCGTAGATTATTGCAAATACACCATTTTTACTTGGAATAATATCATTTACGTTTTTTATCAATTCTTTTATATTCATCCAAATACCTCTTCAATTCTTCTTTCGTATTTACCCCAATAACGGTAAATTTATCATCTGTGCTTTTTCTTATTATATCTTCATTATATACAAGTGTTCTTGCTCCATTTGGTAGGTCATTAAAGAATCTCTCAAAATATTTTGCAGGAAAAAATGTGGGATGACCTGTTTTTCCATTGTATTCCGGAACGATTATCTTTTCTGATTCCTTTTGTATCTCATCAATGACCATTTTTACCGTGTCAGCTCTGATCAAGGGCATATCGCCTAAAAAAACAAGGAAACCCAATGAATTCTTATCCATCTTTTTAATACCCAAACGCATTGAATCCAATTGTTGCGTACTGGGGTTAGGATTTTTTACAAATATACGGCGATTACCTTTGAATTGAGCGATCTCATCATAATAATAAACAATAACGGGAATAAGAGCAAAGGGCTCAACCGTTTCCAAAATGATCTCAAGAAAGGTCTTATCCCCTATCTTTTCAAGTATCTTGTTCTTTCCGTATCTTTTTGATGCACCGCCTGCCAATATTAAGGCGTATAAATCCTTTTTCATATTGTTATTTTAATAAATTTACCGCTTTTTTTCAAGTAATTCTTAATAAGTTTT
>CAYVPX010000044.1:0-8917 GCA_964453935.1 uncultured bacterium
CCGCTATATTTAATAGAGGAATATGAGAAAGAAAATTATTTACGCGATGGCATTAACAGGGCACGCCTTTATACAAACATTGCAATGTTTGCAAAGATCATAATCGATCTCAGCCTTACTATCTTTTAAGGATATGGCATTAAAAGGACATGCTTTGACACATTCACCGCAGCCCGTACAAATGTTTTTGTCAATGACAGGACTTTGAACAATATTTTCGTTTGCTCCCTTACCTGTTGGGACATTATTTCTTGAAGCACTATACGCTTGATCTCCTATCATATTCGAACCGCATTTCGGACATTTGGTCTCTGTGCAGGGTACGCCCCTTGCATGTTGAACCTTTGTACCACATTTCGGACAAACACAATATGTGGAAGGTCCGAAACTCGACCTCTTGCCGGCACCGCCAAAACCACCGCCTCTTCCGGAACCTCTTCCGGAACCTCTACCTGAACCAAATCCGCCTGACATATTTACCTCCTTTTATTTTCTTTTAAAAATCTATTAAGTGCATTCTCTACATTATCAAGATCTTCGTAAGTAATTGCAGTTTTATTGAACTTTTCCTTGATATTTATTTTACTCTGATTACCCATTCTTTTGCCGATAAAAACATCAATATGCGGAAGTAATCCCATAATATCTTTTGTGTCAGCATGTTTATGTTTTTTCGGATCACTGAAAGGATTTATCATTTTCTCCAAAAATATTTTATTTCCATTCTCATCGACCTCATAGATCATAAAGAATGGGCTCATACCGAAATGACCTTGTTGCAATTTAATTCCGTCTGATGTTCCTATAGCTATTTTCATAATTCCTCCTATAAATAGATAGTATCTCCCGTCTTAACAATGTGAGCTTTCCCCTTGAATTCTTTTTTTAAGAGGTTGCCTACTTCTTCGGATGTGCAATGGGACAAGCCGAGAAAGTTGAATGAAATATCTTTCAGATAATTTATGGTCTCTTTAACTAAATCGCTTTTGGGATCTGCCAAATGAAACCCACCTAAGATCTTGTCAATATTACTGTTAAAATGGCTTTTAGCACTTTCAATTGTATTCATTAGTCCGCTGTGACAGCAACCACATATAATTGAGATGCCTTTTGCCCCTGTAATGACAAGTGAAGTGTCATCCCTGAAAAGATCATGTTCCACCCCTTCTTTATCCTTAAAAAAACGGGTTTCAGGTAATGGGAATTTTTTTTCGATCTCCCCCAGAAAGTAGATATTTTCAGAGACCTTTTTGAATTCCTTTGTAAATTGAAAATTCCATTTTTTAATTATTGGAATCCCTATAAAACGCATCTTACCGTTTTTCAATGAATATTTATCATCAATTGCTCTGGGATGAGCAATAATTGGAAGATTTTTTTTTATCTTTAATATATTGGGTAATCCGCCTGTATGGTCATAGTGCCCGTGACTTAAGACAATGGTATCTGTTTTGGAAAGATCAATTCCCAGTTTTTTGGCATTTAAAATAAATTTCCCACTTTGACCCGTATCAAAAAGTATATTTTTGTCTTTATCCTCAATGAAAAGGGAAAGTCCATGCTCTGTTAAATAATCTTTTTCTTCCCTATCTTCAATTAAAACAGTAAGTTTTATAAATTCTCTTTTACTTTGTTCCATATTCCCTGTATCATATCCTTTAATTTATCATTATATTCAACTGCCGCCAGGCCTTCTACCTGGCTCTTATAGAAATCATCATCATAGGGGATCTTTCCGATTATTTTAACCCCATTGCTTCTGGCAAAATTTTCAATATTCATTGCCATCTTAAGATTGAGATTGTATTTATTGATAATTAAAAGTGATTTTATCCTGAATTGATCGGTAAGTTTAAGCACTCTTTCAAAATCATGTAATCCCGATAAAGTAGGTTCTGTAACAATAACAGCAATATCGGCTCCCGTAATAGATGCGATTATAGCACATCCAACTCCCGGAGAAGCATCAACAAGGAAATAATCCTTATTGTTTTCTCTAGTTATATTTTCGCCCTTTGATTTTATATAAGTTACAAGCTTTCCAGAATTTTCTTCCGCAACACCCAACTTTGCATGTACCATGGGACCAACACGACTCTCTGATAAAAAGTATTGTCCCGAAATATTTTCATTAAAATCAATGGCATTCACAGGACAGACATAAACACAATATTTACAGCCCTCACATCCGATTTGATCAACCACATAATCATCACTGATTGCATCAAACCGACATGCTTCGATACATTTTCCGCAGGATATACACTTGTCTTTTTGAATAAATGCCTTTTTTCCGCCGCTGAAATCATGTTTCTCATTGACCTTTGGAGATAAGAGTAAATAAAGATCCGCGGCATCAACATCACAGTCCGCTACAACAATATTTCCCTTTTCCAAGATGGCAAAAGATGCGGTCAAACTTGTTTTACCTGTTCCGCCTTTACCTGATAATACTACTATCTCTTTCATTTTTTAATCCTTTATCTTTGAGTAAATTTTCAAGAACTCTTTTCTGAAAGCGGGGAGATCCTTCAGGATCAAGCTTCCGTTTGAATATGAGGTCGCTATCTCTTTGCTGTTCGGGAGTTGACCGATGATCTCAATATTCTCCGCCTTGCAGTATTTCCAAAGATCATCATTACCAATAGTGGATTTATTTACAAATACGCCGAAATCCTTCCCCAATTTTCTTATCATCTCAACTGCCATTTTAAGATCATTGAGGCCGAAAGGTGTTGGTTCCGTTACCAATAGCACATAATCGGCATTCTTTGTGGTCTCAATCACGGGGCAGCTTGTACCGGGAGGAGAATCGTATATGTAAAAATCGTAATTTTTTTCATTATCATCAATATATTTCAACAGCCTCGTTATTAATGAGGTTGTGACCGTTTCCCCTATATTCAGTAAACCCTTGAAAAATCTTATATTTTCACCTGTATATCCGTTCGAGATCTTTCCTATGGGTCTTTTTATTTCCTGAATGGCATCTTCGGGACATGCATAGGCGCATAATCCGCACCCGTGACATAATTCGGGAAATACAACGGTCTTTTTACCGATATTTACAATGGCATGGTATTGACACGCCTTTCCGCACTCACCGCAACCCGTGCATTTATTGGGATCAACTTCAGGAATTAATATAAAAGGCTCGATATTTTCTTTCCATTCAATATTGAAAAAGATATCATCATTAGGCTCTTCAACATCACAATCCGCCAAAAGTACTTTGTAATTATTCTCCTTAAGCAGGTACGCAAGATTTGATGAAACCGTTGTTTTTCCTGTACCTCCCTTGCCACTTGCAATTGCTATTTTCATAGATTCTCCTTAAAAAGGGCGGGGGGATAACTCCCCCCTTGACCCTATTTCTTTTCGCTTAGGTCTTTTAACCTTTTTTCAATGATCTCCATTTGAGCTTTGAGATCCTTTAAACCGTTCTCAAGATAGGTTTTCTCTGTTTCAGGATTCAAAGGTGCATTGTTCACGGGTACATATGGAACTGCACTATTTGCATAACCCCAGCCATAACCTCGACCGTATCCACGACCATAGCCGTTTCCCCTGCCATAACCGAAACCGCGTCCGCCACCAAATTGGTTAATTGGATTAGCAAAACCTGGTGTGTCATAACCGTTGCAATAACCTAAGCCTCTTCCTGTCCTCGGTCCCATTCCGTTTGGACCTCTTCCGTCACCTCTTGCCATAATAACCTCCTTTACCTGACTGCGTTAATAGCTTCTTTTACAGTCATGTTTGCCAATGATTTCATTGTAATATTGGCTGTTTTTAAAACCTGCTCGGCATTGGGTCCGAAATGTGGTGCAATGGCAATATTTACGCCTTTGTTCGCCAATTCTTGACCAACTTTTACACCCACACCGCCGCCGGCAGCTGCATTTTGTTCATTATCCATTACCTCAAAATTCTCTTTTTCGGTATCATAAATAATAAAAAATTTTGCTCTTGCAAATCTTGTGTCCATCATTGAATCCAAGGTGTTTCCTTGTGCTGGAACTGCTATTTTCATCTTCTACCTCCTCTAAATCTTCTGCGGTTGTTATTCTTATCTAAAACAGCATTGTTCTCAATGAAGTTCTTTATGAACTCACTTATTATATCACTTGAACTGCCCGATACATTCTTGATGAGATTAATGCCATTATTAGCTAAATATAAAAAATCTCTTTTATTAATTCCACCGCATATTAAAACAGATGGATTTTGTGAAATAATGAGATTTACCTTTTCAAAAACCGGAATACCTTCAAGATTTTTTTTCTCCTCGAAAATAATCTTTTTGTTCTCCACGATATAGCTGTGAAGCACATTGGCATTATCAAATAAGGTTGCGATCTCATCATTGAAATCCATTAAACAGATTTTCATAATAGTTTAATAGCAAGTAGTGTACCAGTTTGTAAAGCCTCTAATATTGGATTATAATATTTTACAAGGGATTAAAATAATCCCACAATAAAAAAATGGGGAATTATTATGCGCCTAAATATTGAATTTTTTTCTTTTCCTTCTCAAACGGTCCTTTGTAATACCGAGTTCTCTGCATGTTGCCATTACCTTGCCATTATTTTTTTCCAAAGCATTTTTTATTGCGATTTTTTCAATATCTTCCAGTGTCAACGGCTTATCATTTGAATAAAATGGTTTTTCTTGAAATTGTTCGGGTAAGTGTTCGGGTAAGAGTGTATCACCGTTACACATTATTGACGCGTGTTCAATGACATTTTCCAATTCTCGTATATTCCCGGGGAAATTGTGGTTCATTAAGAGAATAAGCGTTTCAGGTGAAATGCCATTGATCTCTTTTCCCAAGACCGTTGCTTTTTTCCTCAGAAAAATGGTGGCAAGCAGGGGAATATCCGATTTTCTTTCTCTTAAAGGCGGTAATACGATATTTATTACATTTATACGGTAGTAGAGATCTTCACGAAAAAGACCCTCTTTTATGAGTTTTGTAATGTCCCTATTTGTAGCGCTTATTACACGAATGTCAATGGATTTTTCCCTGTTTGAACCCAATGGCGATATGGTATGCTCTTGTAATGTTCTTAATAATTTTACTTGAAAAGGTAGGGGAATATCTCCTATTTCATCAAGAAATAATGTTCCGTTGTTCGCTGCCTCGAACTTTCCCTGATGATCCTTGACACCACCGGTAAAGGCACCTTTTTTATAACCGAAGAGTTCTGATTCAATAAGTGATTCAGGCAAGGCACTCAATGTTACGGGAATAAAGGGCTGATTTCTTCTTCTGCTGAGATTATGAATCGTTTTTGCAAAGAGTTCTTTTCCTGTTCCGCTTTCTCCGGTTATTAGAACGGAAGCATTTGAACGGGCTATTTGCGGTAAGAGGGCAATAATATTTAAGAGCTTGGGATCCTCCGTTATAATATCATAATGCGAATATTTCCCTTCCAATTCTTTTCTCAATACTTCAAGATTTGAAATATCCCGAAATGACTCCACTCCGCCTATTATTTTATCTTTATTATAAAGAGGCGATGCATTGATAAGAAGAGGTATTCTATCCCCGTTCTTGTTTATGATATATATCTTTTTATTCTCAATATTTTTTTTCAGTATTATGCTTTGCTTTAAGAGACACCCCGAATCGCATATATTCGAATGGAATATTGAACGGCAAACTTTTCCCATTGCCTCCTTTTTTGAAAATCCTGTTATCACTTCCGCTCTTTCATTGAAGTATGTAATGTTAAAATTCGCGTCAACTGTGAATATTCCTTCATTTAAGCTGTCTAAAATGGAATTTTCAATGTGAGAGATATTAAGTTGGGCTCGTTTTACGCCTGTTTTCTTTTTCATATTGATATTTTAAATCTTTTTTCAAAAAAAAGCAAGTTTTTCCCGGTCTCTTTTCATTTTGCCAACAATCCCGACTTAGTACTTTTTTGAATTTTTCAACTTATTTAGTATGAGAATTTATCAAATTTGAAACACCGCATATATTATCATTAAGAAAATGATAGCGGCTTTGATAAAACCTGGACTTGAAATTTATAGGGAAAAATATTTTATGATTTCTATGAAGAAAAGAAAAAGTGCCGGGAGTCGGACTTGAACCGACACGGAGCTTAAGCCCCGAGGGATTTTAAGTCCCTTGCGTCTGCCAATTTCGCCATCCCGGCGTCAATTATGAAAAAAAGGCGGCAACCCGATTCGAACGGGTGTATAGCGGTTTTGCAGACCGCCGCCTTACCACTTGGCTATGCCGCCAAAATGGTGGGCGATACTGGACTCGAACCAGTGACCCCTACGATGTCAACGTAGTACTCTAACCAACTGAGCTAATCGCCCTGTAGGGGAAAAAGTGGCGGGAGCTGGAATTGAACCAGCGACACAAGGATTTTCAGTCCTCTGCTCTACCGTCTGAGCTATCCCGCCATATATACCATTTTTTAAATAACAACATAAGCGGGTGACCGGATTCGAACCGGCGACATTCTGCTTGGCAAGCAGATACTCTACCGCTGAGTCACACCCGCATAGAATAGATGAATTATACCAAAATTGAGAAATAATGTCAAGTATTATTATTATTTCTTTTTGGGCTTTTTTACGGCACCAGCAGAGATGATATTTTTCAATGCAACTTCGATAGTCATATCAAGGATTTCAATCTCCTCCTTCTTGTATATTAAATAGAACCCCGAAGTGGGATTTGGTGTGGTTGGAATAAAAACAGAGACATAATCATTATTTTCATCATCAAGAAATGTAGATTCATTTGTCAAGAATCCAATGGCTTTTGTTCCTTCCTTAGGATAATCTACCAGAACTACCTTCTTAAAAATTTTATTTCTTTCAGTACCCAAAAAAGCATTTGAGATATCTTTTGTAGTACCGTAGATATTTTTAATGAGAGGTAGTGAATTAATAATCTTTTCTAACAGGTTTAGAAGGGACTTACCGAAAATATTTTTTGTAAAAATACCAATGAGTAATATAATAATAACTAAAGCAACAATTCCCGAGCCTTTAAATAGAGGCGTATTATATGCTTGGTGTAAAGTCTTTAAAAAAGGATAAAGCAAATCATCCAACCAATTAAATAAGATATACAAAATGTAAACGGTAAGAGAGATAGGAATAATAACCAAGATACCGGTGAAAAAGATTTGTTTTAAATAATGATAGAACTTTTTCATTTATGTACCATGTCTCAGAGTGAGTAAGATCCAATTTATTTTTCTTTCGTCAGAATCAAGTATTCTAAAATGAATATTATTATATTCCATTGTTTCACCTCTTTTTGGAATTTTTTCCATATAATAAAGAATGAACCCACCAATGGTTTCAATTCCTTCTATCTTAGGTAAATTTATATTTAATTTTTCAGCTATTACCTCGATTTCAACTGTAGATTTTATTTTATATTTATACTTTTCAATTTTTTCAATATCCTTCGTATGTTTATCATACTCATCTTCAATTTCACCAACGATCTCCTCGATAATATCCTCTAATGTTATAATTCCTGATGTCCCGCCGTATTCGTCTAAAATGATCATTATTTGTACCTTTTTTTCGATCACGGTTTTTAATAATTCGTCCAATTTAGCTGTCTCAGGCATAAACACTGCTTTACGTATCAATTGTTCAATATTAAAAGCATCTGCATTCAAACCGATTAAATCTTTTACGTATAACACTCCGATTATGTTGTCAAGTCCTTCCTTATAAACCGGAATTCTTGAAAATCCCTTGGCTTTCACTAATTTCAATATATTACCATAAGTTTCATCAATACTAACGGAAGTAACTTCCGTTCTAGGGATCATAATTTCATTTGCTTTGATGTTAGAAAATCCTACTATTGAAGTAAGCATATCCTTTTCCCCAGCTTCCAGTTCAGAGTCCTTTTCAATAATCTTTAATAGTTGTTCCTCCGTAAGGTAAGAGGGATAGTTATGAGAAAATATTGTTCCTGCCTTCTTCCTAAAGATCAAATAGAAAAGCTCTGTTATAGGAAGAAATATTGGGAACCAGAACATTGATAATCCTACATTCATGATAAATTTAAGACTATGAGAGCTAGCTGTGAATTTTATTTTTGCAAGAAGCATACGACACAACATATATAAAAGAACAAAACTCAAGAAAATAATCACAATAAAAAACCAATTGTTACCATTTCTAAATAGTAAAAATGAAAAGTATAAGACCAAACTGAGGAAAATGATATTTAAAAATTCTAACCCTATTAAACTTCTTAATTTAGTTCGCAAATTACCATCATTTGTAAAAGACATATTGAGTACTTTACCGACAAAAAAATCTATGCCGGTAAATATAATAAAAGCCAGCACTAAAATAAAAATATTAATGAGCATTATTTAATTTTCTTCTCCATTGCATCTATTTTTTTATTCCACTTTATCCAATTATTATCAATATCTTTTCCCTTAATATCACTAACTGTTGTTTTGCCATCTTCTGTTATTGTAATTCGTTGCATAGATTTAATTATTTCCATCCACTGTCCTTGTGTAACCTGATGATATGGTTTATTGATTTGTTTATATGGTTTATTGATCCTATGCGGGCCCTTATTGTCTTTAAAAAATTTATAAGGGTCTTTGATATTATTAGAGTAAACCCATACCTTGCCCTTTAATACATCAAGTTTAACAGTTTTTGTGTCGCTGCAGTCAACTTGGAATATGGTTCCTCTTATTGTTGCAGAAGCAAGAGGAGTTTCAATTTCTAAACTTTCATCATCGCCAAGTGCATCGATCTTACTATATATTTTACCTGACTTAACCTTGATTTTCATATCACTCTTTTCACCCTTTTTAGTTATTTCTTTGTATAATTTAAGTACATCCACTTCTGTTAAAGGAGCCATTCTTATAGTTTTTCCCATATCCAATTT
>CAYVPX010000044.1:9017-10669 GCA_964453935.1 uncultured bacterium
CCCTGAATTATTATCAGTATATTCACCTTCAAACTTAACAAAATCAACATATTCACCCTTCAAGTTAAAATTGATATTACCAGTTAATAAGTATTTCATAATAATTGCAGCCCATCTTTTCCCATCTAATTGGGAAGCTCTTTTCCTCTCAGGAAGATTACCAATTTTAGATTGTCCGATAACATAGTAATAATCATTGATCTTAAATCTATCGATAACATTCTGCAATGCAACGGATTTAGATAATATATTGTTTTCAAGTTGTGCAATATCAGCAATTTGTTTGGGAGATAATTTAAAAATAATTGTATTTTCCTTATTTTTATTAGCTGCAGCATTAGCAGTACTTTTATTACAGGATAAAAAAGTCAAAATAATTATTGCAAAAATTATTGTTTTATTTATTTTCACTTTTTTTGACCTTAACCAATTGGGCTTTTCCGAATCCTGCTCCGCTTACAATCTCGCATATTGCATATTTTTCTTTAGCCTCAACAACCTTTATAGTTCCGATCCTTTCAGTTTCTGCTCCCAAAGAAAGCCCTGTATCAGGATCGACAAGTTCTTCACCTTTTTTCTCAACAGTAAATTCGTCGCCAATATTTATTCCATAGTTTTTCCCGCCATTAATATATACCATACCGTCTTTAACCGTAACAACCTTACCAACCCATTCTTTATTACCTAATTTTTCCGTAATATAATTTACTATTTTAATAATTGCCTGTCTAGCTGCCTTCCCCATTGGAGATTTTTGCATCTTTGAAGTTGAAAAATCAATGGGTCCCTTATATGCACCAAGAGAAAATCCTGTCCCTTTTGATTCTCCGTCGGCATGCCCTGCTGCAACGATCTCCCCGGTATTCACATCATAGACCTTAATATCTATTCCCAATTTGGCATAGAAACTTTTACCCCCAACTGATATTCCGTGGAATCTGATTTTAGTCCCTTGGGCTGCACTTTTATTAATAAATTCAGTTACTGAACCGCTTATAAGATATTGGACACCAAGCATATTGCCGATCTTTGCAGATGATTGAGGTGTAATTGCCCCTGATAGGGATAATTTCTGTTCACCTAAAATTTTGTCTAATTGTTCTCTTTCAACAACAGTGAATCTTCCGGACTGTACCAATGCGGTTATTAACATATCTGATAGACCCGTACCAATATCCCAATTGCCGTAACTACTCGTTTTATTATCAAATTTTGCTATAGCAACACGTAATTTCGGGCCATTAGCCTCGGCAGATATTAAAATAAAAGTAAAAAGCAAAAACAAAAATACGGTTAACTTTTTCATCATAACCTCCATATTATATTGTATTAAATTTTTTAAATTTTGTCAATAAATAATTGTATAAATTTTTAAACATACTTCAACCTCTTTTTACTGTTTACCAATTAAGTGCAATTGTTATACCAGATCAATGTATTTCGAAACCGGTTATGGAATTATATGCAACCTGACTGCACTTTTGTATAGGGAAGTGATAATGTTGTGTGGGAAATGGACATAAGATTGTGTATGCTCCTGAACTTTCTGTATAAGTTAGGATATAATATGCGCTGGAAACAGGACATTTTAAGTTTTCGGAAAGGTATCCACCATGTTGTAAAAAATCATTTTGTGGGTTTAAACTAATATT
>CAYVPX010000045.1:0-1496 GCA_964453935.1 uncultured bacterium
CATTAATTTCTTCCATGAACCCTTAATTGTTGTAACCTTGTCATGAATTTTTTCATCCATAGCATAAATACTGACATCGATCCCCTTAAAATGATAATGTGAAAGTTTTTCAGCGGTCTTTTCATCAATTAAGTATAAATTGGAAAAAAGTGTAGTGCTAAATCTCAGTCGCTTGACCTCGTCGAGTATTTCCCAAATATCCTCTCTTAAAAATATTTCTCCGCCTGTCAAGGCAAGCTCCAATGTTCCCGCTTCCTTTAATTGTTTTAATACGCTTATAACTTCCTTAGTAGTCATTTGTGGGGTAGTCCGTACATCCCTGAGACAATGGATGCAATTATAATTACAATGATGTGTGAGCTCAAAGCTTACTGAAATAGGGATTCTTTCATTTATCATTTTCTGTTGAATATATTTAATGTCCTTTGTGATCTTCATATCTTTATCTCACCTACCTTTTTATATTCCGTCAAAGTTGCTGGCGGCTCATAGAATAATACATTGCAATTTTCAAGCCACATATGACCTTCTATTTTACCAAATTTATTCTTTATTCCCAAAATAACTCTTAATAATCTATATTTTTTAATAAAAAATATTATTAATAAGTAAACATATCTTTTACAATTCCCTTTAAAAAAATTTATTTTTAGGGGCATTTTGTACAAAATTGTATTTATCCATGCTACTATTTGTTCATCTCTAACATTCCCTTTTATTACGGGGAATTTCTTGATTATTTTCACGGTAGTTTGGATCTTAATGTCTATGAGAAGCAAAAATTCTATGATAATTTCGTAAAAAATAATCTCTATTATTACGAGTATCTTCCAAAAACTATTCATCTATTGAAATAATCTTCTCATCTATTAAATCTTTAATTATGGACTCCACATCTTTTTCAACAGTTGTTTTATCCGCTTTGAATATATCTAATATCTTTTTAACGATCTCGGCAAAAGACATATTATTTTCATGGATCATCTTAAAAATATTGCTTCCCATGGCATTTAAACTATAATAATTTTCATTATCGCCATGATAAATAACTATTTCTTTTCTTCCTTTTTCTTCGATCTCTGAAAATGTAATAAAATCATTTAACTTGAATCGTGCATTTCCCTTGAACATTTAATCCTCCTTTATTCCCAGCATTGCATTGCCGATTTTAGTAATATTATAATCACCTCTCTTAAACATTTTAATGATTTCCCCACGAAATATTATTCCCAACCTATCGCTTAATTTTAATAATTCTTCCAATTCGGTGGAGATCAATAAAATGATCTTTCCCTCATTCCTTTTTGTTATAAGAAAATTATGCACAAAAATTGTACTTTCAAAATCCAAGCCCCTTGTAGGATTTTTAGCAATAATTATGTCTTTTTCCCCTATAAGTTCCCTTCCTAAAATAAATTTTTGCTGATTACCGCCGGAAAGTTCATTTATTTTATTATTAATGCTTTCAACCTTAATATTCATTTTTTTTATTACCG
>CAYVPX010000045.1:1596-10563 GCA_964453935.1 uncultured bacterium
TCATTTATTTTATTATTAATGCTTTCAACCTTAATATTCATTTTTTTTATTACCGTATCCACTTTTTCAACAACCTTTTTTCGGCTAATAAATCCCATTTTCCCGTTTGTTGCCAAATTAAAGCTATTCAATAAAAAATTTTCTTTTAGATCATATTGAAGGATCAATGACTCTTCCTGCCTGTCTTCAGGGATCAATGCGATATGATCTCTGAGTTCACTCGTGATATTTTTCCCCTTATAAATAATTCGCTTCTCACCTTTTATTACGTTAAAAAGTAGATCTAATAAGGTCTTTTGTCCATTTCCTTCAATACCTGCAATACCGAAGATTTCTCCTGATGAGATATTTAAATTTTTTATATTTAACTTTTTATCCACTTTCGCATATTCGATCGAGAATGTATTGCGCATTTTATCCGTACTTAATGAGAATTGCTCCACTTCACTCATATTAAAAAGAAGTTCTATCAATTGAGTTTTACTTGTATCTTTTATATTGAAATCACCCAATATTTCACCTTTTGAAAGAGCAACTACTCGATCCGCAATACGAAATATTTCCTCCAATTTATGTGTTATGAAGATAATAGCCTTGCCATTCTTTTTTAATTTTTCAAAAATATCGTACAATGATTCAATTTCTTCCGGTATTAATAATGCGGTTGGTTCATCAAAAATGAGTATATCAAAATCTCTATAAAGTAATTTTAAAAGTTCTACCTGCTGTTTAAGCCCAATACCAATATCACGAATATAGCTTTCAGGATCAACCTTTAAGTTGTATTTTTTTTCAATTATCATTATGTTTTCAATGATCTTTTTTTTATTAAGAGTAAAATTTTCTTCACTTCCCAAAATAATGTTTTCCCAAACAGTTAAGTTGTCCATCAATAAAAAGTGCTGATGCACCATTCCAATAGAAAGTTCTCTTGCTTTTGAAGGGGTAAGGGGCAGAATGTTTTTACCTTTATAGTAAATTTCACCTGTATCGGGTGAATAAATACCGGTCAAGATCCGCATTAGTGTTGTTTTGCCTGCACCATTTTCTCCCAAAATACTAAGGATTTCCCCACTATTGATCTTTAGATCAATATTCTTGTTTGCATGAGTATTTCCAAAACTTTTATTTATTTTTTTAAGTTCAATTATTGATGTTTGAGATGTCAATTTTTATTTTACCCGCTATAATATCTTTTTTTATTTGATCAAGTCTGGCTTTCATTTCATCTGTTATCAGACCCTCATTATATTGATCAAGAGAATAATTAACGCCATCTTCCTTCAATCCAAGGTGATAAATACCCCCTTGAAAATCTCCATTTACAACCTCTTTAATACTCTTGTACACGGCATTGTCAACATGTTTCACCATACTTGTCAATACATATCCCGGAGCCATATAATTTTGATTTGAATCCACTCCTATAACTAATTTTTTATTTTTTTTAGCAGCATTTATTACACCATTCCCGGTTGACCCGGCTGCATGATAAATAATATCATCTCCCTTGGAATAGAGTGTATTAGCAAGCTCTTCGCCTTTTATAGGATCGTGGAACGCTTGTGAGCCTGATCCTGCATATAGCACATTAACATTTATCTTTGGATTAACATAATGTGCTCCTTGTTCATATCCGAATTCAAATTTTTTTATTAAAGGCACCTTCATTCCGCCGATAAAACCTATTTTATTGGTTTTTGTTTTCATTGCAGCAAGTGCACCGACAAGGAAAGAACCCTCTTCCTCTTTAAAAACAATTGATCTTACATTGGACTCATTTACCACACTGTCAATAATGACAAAATGTACCTTTGGATAACGCTTCGCAACCTCTTTGATAGAATCATGCATTAAGAAACCAACCCCGATTATAAGATCATATCCCATGCTTGCAAATCTTGTCAAATAGAGTTTATCCTCTGACATTTTTGAAGGTTGACCTATACTTACTTTAATCCCGAAATCCTTTTCAGCTCTTTTTACCCCTCTATAAGCAGAATCATTAAACGATTTATCTCCAAGTCCACCTACAGAAAGGACAATTCCTATCTTAATTTTGTTCTTATTTACAATGGTATTATTTTTTTTATCCTTGACCTTGCATGATGAGAAGATCAATAACGTACCTAATAAGATGAAAATAATTACTTTTTTCATAATATCTCCTATTTTACCTCAATATTCTGGTTTTTTATATACCACAAAATATTATTTAAATTTATGTCCGCGTTTTGAGTAAAACCTTTGGTTATATCTTCTTCTGCTATTTTATAGATCTCTTCAAATTTATCAAAATCATACCATTTGATATTTTGAAGATCGTAAGTAATATATGCCGTTGACATCTTCCGCTCAAAATAATTTATATAATTACCCTTAATGCTCTCCAGATTTAAAAAAAGTTTTGCTCGATTATTAACAATTTTTTGATTTTGTAACGTATCTGAGATATCAGATAAATAGACCGTTGTTGCACCCATAAGATATGCAACTGATACAGGAATATTATCCAAATAACCGCCGTCCACATAGTATTCTCCATTTATTTCTTGTGGCGGGAAAATACCGGGTATAGCCATTGAAGCAAGAATTCTCGGTACTAATTTTCCTTTCGTAAAAACGGTATATTTTCCTGTATTTATATTCAATGATGTTAAGTAAATTGGGATGGGCAGATCCTCTAACTTCGTATCACCTAAAACACTGTACAGAAAATTTCTGATTTCATCAATATTATAAATAGATCCTTTCTTTAATAACTTTATCTCCGAAAAGAAAATAGTAAAAATAGGCATCCTTCCCGCAGCGGCATCTTCACCCAACTTTTTACTGATATCATTGAAAATGTCCAATGCATAAATTTGATTCGCAACCTCATTTAATTTTTTTATATCTCCATTATAATAAGAATATAATGCCGCTGCAATGGCACCGGCACTTACACCTACAATAGCATCAAAATTAACATTATTATTTTTTAATTGTGCTAAAAACGGAAGGTGCGCAATACCTTTGGCTCCGCCGCCGGATAATACAATAAATGTTTTTTGTTCACTGCCAAAAACATTTAATACCATTATAAAAAATAAAACTGCTGCAATGTATTTTTTCATAAGTTACCTCCTGTTTTCCATAAAACTTTGTTCGATAATTTGTTTTAAATTCTTCAAACCAACCTCAATGTGCTGAATATTGTGCAATTCAAGGGTAATCTGTGGGAATATTTTTTTATTTCTCAAAGTATTGAATAAAGGATTAAAATCAATATTTCCGCCGCCCGGGTATAGATGCTGATCAAAATTCCCATTATTATCATGAAGATGAATTTCTCTAAGGTTTTCATCAAAATACCTATACCAGTTTTTCATTGGAACTTGCGATAGGAAGTTGATATGTCCTGTGTCGATACAATATTTAAAAGGATAAATTGTCTGCGCCCCATGAATAAAATTAAAAAAGTATTCCGGTTTGATTTCAAAAACATTTTCAAAAGAAAGCTGAGTTTTAATATTCATAATATTGAGATTCTTAATAAATTTAGACAATTTCTCCAAGAATAATTTTTTAAAATCATCTTCAATGAAATAAATATAATTATAATTTCCGTGGAAGACCATATTTTTCACGCCTATATTTTCAGCAAATTCAATTGCTTTTTTAAAAATATTTATCGTTGCATTTTTTAAATTTCTGTTCATTGGCGGAAAAGATAGGTCGGCATAAGGTGCATGCATAGAAAACTCATAATTTTTAGCCAACTCTTTTAAATAAACCTCTTCTTTAATAAGATGACCAATATCTTCTCTTGCATAAAGCTCGAAACCATCGAGAAAAGCATATTTACTTCCGATCTCACTCCACTTTCTTATGCTTTTCCCATACAGAGTAAGGAATATTTTAAAATTTCCAAGCATTAAAATACATCTATGTCATGCTTTTTCAAGAGACATTGTATAAACTTTCTATTTACCTGTTTGTTTTTAATAAAACCTTTCTTTACATCTTCCTTTGCTTGTTCAAAGATCTCCCGATATTTACTGAATTGATACCATTTAAATCTATCAAGATCAAAATTAAACAACTCCGTAGAAAGATTTTGTTCCATCTGTATGATATTCTTTTGAAAGATACCCTGCATATGAAAGATTAGTGACAATCCTTTAATATCACTGATCAAACCACGATAATTTTCAGAAATATCAGAGGCAATTACATTAGTAGCTCCAAAATGAAATGCAATGGACACAGGTAGGTTATCAAGATAGCCACCGTCCACATAATATGAACCATTAATCTTTTGAGGGGGAAATATTGCCGGGATTGCCATGCTTGCCATCAAACGTGGAACAAGTTTACCCTTTGTAAAAATCGTATAATTTCCGGATTTTAAGCTCACTGCAGTAATATACAAAGGTAAAGAGAGCGTTTCCATTTGAATATTGCCGAAGATATCATATAGTAGCTTTTCAAATTTATCAAAAGGAAAAAGAGAATCACCTTTTAATAATTTTAATTCAGATGTAATTTTTTTAGATAATGCCAATAACCCTTTTCCCTTTAATTCATTAAAATAATTTTCAATATTCACGAATTCCGGCAAACTATTAATACGTTCAATGGCATTAACAATCTTGCTTATATCTCCATTATAAAAGGAATATAGACTTGCAGCTAATGCACCTGCACTTGTTCCTACAAGAGCAGTTATA
This sequence comes from uncultured bacterium, assembly GCA_964453935.1. Classification (GTDB taxonomy): domain Bacteria; phylum AUK180; class AUK180; order AUK180; family AUK180; genus AUK180. The sequence goes on from CAYVPX010000045.1 coordinate 6,309, forward strand.
CGATTCCTTTTGATCAATTCCATTATGGCAAGATGCGCAATTCCTTTCGCTCCCCCACCCGAAAGTACAATAAAGGTTCTTTTTTTAAACATTATTGCTCTATAATTTCAACATTAGCTCTGGGGACAATAACCTTTTCGCCATTTTCCAATTCAAGGTCAACTACCCTTACAAAAGCCCCTGTCTCCAATTCCTTTAACTCTGATGGCAATCCGACCACTTTGGCAATCTGTCCGAAGTATGGCGTTCTTATGATCCTAATATTTTTGCCTATTGAAAGGAAATATTCACTTTCTTTAATCTCTGATTCAGATGCTTTAATATCTGTAACAACCACCTCAGGTCTGATAACGCCTGCCCGGATCTGAGTTGCTCCATTGATTGAAGAAAATTTCCCATCCAATTCTTTTAATAAGTTAAATGTGCCTTTTGCCATATTGATCTTACCAAAACCTTCGGTAACAACAATTGCAAGTGGTATTTTCTCGTTTCCCGTTATTGCAACACCAATCTCATATCCTAAAAATTGTCTGAGATCGGCATCATCCAAACCGGCGGTTATAATTCCTTTTACGCCGACATCAATGGCTTTTTTTATAAAATTATAATCAATATGCGAACCGGCAACAATAATGAGATCTTTAAACTCATCTGTCAATTTTTCTGCTGGAAAAGATTCTTTATGGTCATCAATCAAAACTTTTAAGATACCCATTCTTTCACCACCAATACCAAAGATACCTTGGATCAATGAACCTTTCGTTTCAATGATAACACCTTCATCGGGAACAATTTCTACAACTTCACCGCCTATATATGCAGTGAGTTCTACCGGTGTCGGTTCACTTCTAAGCACACATTGCCCTGTAACCTCAGATATACTTTCAATAATGCCATTGATCGGGGATTTAACAATATCTTTGGTTAACCCGAAAAAAACTTTTTTTTCAGCAAGGATTTCCCCAACTTTTACATGGTCTCCGATTTTTACTTTAAGGTACGTGGGTAATTCACTTCCCAATACGCCTAATTTCTGTGCTAACTTTTCAATAAAAACTGCACCCGGAAGATCTGCACGTGCAACAATATCTTGAGGTTTAACAATATCACCTTTCTTTACTAAAACATTTCCTTTAAGAGGCAACAGTCTGCTTTTTTTTATGATTGTATATTTTGAAATTTTTAATCCTGGTGTATAAGCTTGTCCCATACTATCCTCCTATTTTTTTATAAAGTATATCCGGATACATATCAACCGCTTTATACCATTTTAAGAGTTTCTCTACCCTGTCATCTTCTGTTAAACTTAGGTTTAATGGCCTTCCCCGCGTATCAATAATGATACCTACTATGCCTCCGCTAACTTCCTTCTCAACTTTTTTATTTTTTCCATCACCGAGATTAAACCCTTGCATAGGTTTTGCCTCAACCATTGCCTTTTCGCCAACTCCTAATGGATAGACCTTGATCTCTCCGAATGGAATAGTTTCTTCAATTATTTTACCATCAGGCAATGTTATTTTTACTTCTATTACAGGTTTATCGTTGAGCTTTTTTAAATTTCCGGCGGGGCATATAGAGGTACCCAAATAGATAAGGCAATCCCTTTCAAAAACATCTGTTGCTGCTTTTTCATTTACCTGAGAAAGTACACCCAATTGAGGCATCATAAAGATACTATCAACTGTTAATTCAGTAAAACCAAGGGGTTGAAAAGAATCAATTATCAATAATGCCGCTTGATTCCTCCTTGGTGCATGTGATAAAACACCACCGGAACCAACGAGCATATTCAAATTGAACATATCAATCAATGTTGCACCCGAGGCTTTTTGAGAAAATGCGTCTGAAATTGTCCTTTGCTGCTGTACACCCTTTAATCCGACAGCCAAAGCTTTATGTTGGATAAATGCCAATCTTAATGCTTCCCGTGCTAGCGCTTGCTCTATCACAAGTTCTTCAATAGTTTGGGGGATAGTTGTGGGTCTTATCATTTTATTCTTAATTCTATTCCTAACATCCCTTGTATTGACTTTGAATGGTAACCATCGCATAACATTATCTTCTCCTGCTTCTGCGAAAACCTCACTAACTGAATATGACATTCCCAAGTTTGCCGAAACAGTTCTATTAAAAATATCTTTAAATACCGAGAATACATCCGTTGTTGCACCACCAATATCAACCCCTACAATATTTATATTTCTCTGCTTTGCAATTGTTTGCATAATAAGTCCTACTGCACCCGGAGTAGGCATAATATCAACATCTGTCCATTCCATTAAATTCTTGTACCCCGGCGCATGAGCCATTACATGCTCCAAAAAAAGATCTTGTATCTTTAATCTTGCCGGCATTAAATTTTCCCTTTCCATTGAAGGTCGGATATTATCCGTGATCTGTAAAGCAGTAATATCTCCCAATGTCTTTTTTATTTCATCGCGGGCGTTTATATTACCTGCGTATATAACGGGTAATTCATAGCTTATTCCCAATCTTGGCTTGGGATTTGCCGCTTTAATTATTTCTGCTAATTCCACAACATGTTTAATGGTTCCGCCATCCGTACCACCGGACAAGAGTATCATATCCGGTCTCAGATTTCTTATTCTTTCAATCTTTTCATAGATGGGACGTAAATCATTGGTTGCAATAACATCCATAACAATTGCACCTGCACCGAGTGCTGCTCTTTCAGCGGATTCAGCGGTCATTCCCTTCACAACACCTGTAACCATCATTTGAAGTCCTCCGCCGGCAGAAGAGGTTGAAATGTAAATATCAGTACCTTCTTTATCATCCTTTCTGGGCTTGATGATCTTTTCATCTTTTAAAAATACTTTATTCGTAAGTTCTTCCAGCTCTGTAATTGCATTTAACACACCTTTTGTAACATTTTCTACAGGTGCTTCCACGGTAGTAGGTGCTTCACCTCGTTTAATAAGACGATATACATCATCTTTTTTTTCAATGAGGATCGCCTTGGTGGTAGTAGAACCACAGTCGGTTGCAAGAACACGTTCAATAGAGGAATAGTCCTTTTCCATATTTACTCCTTTTTTTTATTTTTCTTTTTCGCCTTAACTTCAAGACGTTTTTCTTTATCATATTTGTCAAACATTTCAAGTAAAATATCAACTGAATCACGCTTTTCCAAAAAATTTACAAAATTGCTATATTCATTGCCCACAACAAATGCCTTGATAAATGGTTCAAACAATGCCAATAATTGACTTCCTATATAATTTAACGGTCTGTTTAATTCAATATAGAATATAGAAGGCGTGGTCATACCATGATTTACAAAAAATTTCACAACTTTTTCTGCAACCAATAATTCATCTTTTGTAAATTCATCACTCATCGCTTTGCACCATTTTTTTAACGAATTCTATTATCGCTTCACGTTCCGGAACATGACATATTACATATATCCCGCGGGTTTTCATCAGTACGTTTTTTTCCTTAAATGGTGATAGGAAAAAACCTTTATCATCCACATATACCTTTTTATAATCCTTCCATTCTTTTTCAACCTTCATAAATAATCGTTTAATACTAATACTCTTATCATTCACGACATAAAAAGTTGGGAACCAATAACCCATAAAAGTAAGGAAAAAAAAGATTGCATACAGTATAACATAAAATCCTGCTTGGAAGATATAATAAACGAAGATACCAATAATTATCAACACTGTTACAAATAGCATCGTTTTGAGTGGATAATCAATAAGTGGGTGGCTACTCCATTTGTACTCCATAATTATGTATTTTACCATTTTTATAATCAATTTCCAAATGTATAACATAAATTTCAGCTCTGTCGATTAGAAAGAAGAAAAATATTATCTTTTTGTTATTTTATATTTCTAAACAAACAGCATGTCGTTTGAATAAATGTTTTTTTTAAAGGTCATCAATGTGAAGGATTTTCACTCGACAGAACTGTGAAAAGATTTATAAGAATATATTTGAAGTTTGGAGTTTGAGGTTTATGGCTTTTTCACTATTCACCATTCACTTTTTACTATTCACTGTATTGTAACCTTTGAACTTTTCAACAAAGAAATGGAATTACCACAGAGCACACAGAGTACACAGAGGCAGAAAAAAGAGAACCAAAAGAAAAAGTCATTGCGATGGAATAAAATGACCGTCGCAATCTCATCCTCTTCGTTTGTCATTCCATACCTGATACGGAATCCAGTATTTTTTCTTACAACTAAACCACCGCAACAATATTTAATGCGGG